>JAISSA010000012.1 GCA_031273365.1 Synergistaceae bacterium | reverse complement strand
ACCAGAAACATCGTGTGAATGGGCCAGCCCTCGCCGTTGGGGGACGGAGGCAGCCCCCTTCCGTTGGAAACGCGAACGTACTGCCTCGACAGCACGAGGTTCCCCTCGGCGTCGATCGGGGCCCTCTTCGTCGAGTCCCCTCCCGTGTCCATATTCTCGCCCTCCACCACCATCCATTGCGCTTCGACGCCGCTGGGGCCGTACAGGTCGTCGAACTGGTAGTCCGCCTCCCCCGCCGACGCCGACATCACCAGCAGCACTGCCGATAAGATCGTTTTTTGGATCATTCCCCGGGTCTTCCTCACATCAAAAAACCTCCCTGTTCAGAATCATGAATAAAATTATGGACATTAATACCCCGTGTAACCAATGTCAACAGGTTAAGTCCAGACCGCGGGGCTCCGCCCCACACCCCGCAGTGGATTTTTTCCCAGTCCCCTGACCCCGTTAATTTTTCTCGGTTCCTGTCGGCATTACCTGTGAAACCCTTCAGGCCCGGAGGCGAGGTTTACCTTATCTTTTACCTCGTTCGCCTCATCACGTCCCTTGGGGGCCTGCGTTCTCTCTGAGGCCTGTATTCTCTCCGGTCTTTGCGATCATCGACGCTCGGGGCCTCGTTCTTCGCGTCCTTTTTCGCGTCTTTGTCATCGTCGGGCTCTATATTGGGGTCTTTGACTTTTTCGTCCCGGAATCGCAGGGACGCGGCGACGATGGAAATATGTTCTATCGGCCGCAGGGCGGCGATGCGCGCGAAGCAGGTCTCGATCGCCCTGGCCTTCTCCGTGTATTGCGGCTCCTCCAGCTCCCTGCCCATGGCGATGTACGCCATCATCGCCATGCCGTTCGCCGAGGGGCCGACGCCGTCCTCGGCGGATTTGCGCCGGAGGAAAATGTGCGGCTCGTCCACGCGCGACAGAAACAGCCCGCCGCAGGGCTCGTCCCAATAATTCGCCTCCAGCGCGGCGGCCAGGTCCGCGGCGTACTTTGCCCAGTCCTTTTTCTGCCTCTCCGTCGTCGCTGTCGCGTAGAGCTCCATCACGCCCCACATCATGGCGGCATAGTCGCCCGGAAGCGCCGGGATGGCCGCCTCTTTGGCGCGGTAGCGGCGACGCCATTCGCCTTTGGGGTCCACCAGGGCTTTTTGCAGGAAAAGCGCCGCGCGCTCCGCGGTCAGCAGCCATTCCTTCTTCTCGAAGACGCGCCCCGCGCGCGCCAGCGCCCCGATCATGAGGCCGTTCCAGTCCATCAGGACTTTGTCGTCGAGAGACGGGGCAGGGCGGCGGCTTCGGGCCTCGAACAGCGCCCGCCTGTCGTTCTCCAGGCGTATGGTCACCTCGGGAGCGCGAACGCCATAGCGCCTCGCGAGCTCGTTGACGGGAAGCGCCTCGTACAGCACGTTTTGCCCCATGCTGACGCCCGACAGCTCGTTGCGGAAGTTTCCGCCCGGCAGGATGGCGCAGGCCGCGCAGAAAATGCCGGAGTCGCCCGGCGGCAGGGCCGCGCGAATTTCCTCCTCCGTCCAGAGGTAGTATCGTTCTCCGTCCCCCTCTCCATCGTCATCGGCGTCGAGGGACGTCAGAAAGCAGGATTCCGGCGAGGTGAAGTCGCGGATGACGCAGGTCGCGATATCCTCGGCAAAGCGACGGAAAAATTCGTCCGGCCGAAGCTCGTGCGCGGTCGCCACCGTCCACAGCAGCAGCGCCTGATCGCGGAGCGTCTTCTCGAAGTGCGGCGTCATCCACTGCCTGTCCGCCAGGGAGTTTGCGCAGCCGCCGCCCAGGTGGTCGTGGACGGCGCCGCTCCATATTTTACGCAGCGTCGTGTCGACCATCGCGAAGGCCTCGTCCCGATCGCCGTTAGCAGCGCCCCTGGCGTACTCCAGAAGAAAAATCAGCCTCGGAACGCAGAGCTGTTTTGGAGCGGGGTTAAACCCGCCATGCATCGGATCGTACATCCTTTGAAGTTCCTTCAGGACGTTTCGGGCCTGAAGCGTTCCGATCTGACCGCCGGGGACGAAGTCCATTTTCGTCGAAAGCGTGTCCGTCAGGGTTTTAGCGCCGCGCAGGACGTCTTCTTTCTGCATCAGCCACAGCCATTTTACGCGGGGAATGATGTCCGCGAGCCCCGGAACCTGGCCCGTCGATCGCTTCGGCAGGAAGGTCGCGGCGAAAAAGGGCTCTCCCTTCGGCGTCAGAAAAAGGTTGAGGGGCCAGCCTCCGCTGCCGTTCTGGATACGGCAGGTTTCCGTAAAAAGATCGCTGAGGTCGGGTCTTTCTTCCCGGTCCACCCTGATCGAGATGCAGGTGTCGTTCAGAAGGGCGGCGACCTCCCGGTCGTTGAAGCACTCCCGATCCATGACGCGACACCAGCGGGAAGACGAACCGCCTATCAACAGAAAGATGGGCCGATTCTCCGCCTCCGCGGCGTCAAAGGCCTCCTTTCCCCACGGATACCAGTTCACCGGATCCCGGGAATGCCGGAGAAGATAGGGGCTTTTTTCGTTCACGAGCCTGTTCTCGCCGGCAGGCACGTTTCCGGGCCCGGCGGCGGCGCTTCGTGTTGTCTCCTTTATGTATCCTCCCGTAATTTTATTCCCCTCCCCCGCGTGTGCGGCTGACCACCAGGGTCATGTCGTGATCGAAAATCAGAAGTAAAACCAAAAATTTTGTCAAAATCTACACTCCCGGCCCTTTACAAATTAATATCGGGCAGATTCGGGCACGATGTTACTCCATGGGGCCCTCAAAATCAAAGGAGTATTTTAAAAAGAGTATTTTAAAAAGAGTATTTTATTAACGGGGTCAGGGGACTACGTCCCCTGCGGGGTGTGGGGCGGCGCCCCGCGGTCCTGGCGTTTTGGCCGTAAGTTCCGGACATTGCAAGTGATGGACATTAAAAAGATGGTATCATTATTTATTATATGTGGGGCTTTCGCCGAATTCGCTGGGGAGGATATTTTCATGCGTTCAATTTTCTTTCGGCTGCGTCTTTTTCTTATATGGAGGCAACGGATATGGAGGCGACGGAATCTGATATGGAAGCAACGGAACCTGCCGGAGGAGCGCCGGTTATGAGCGGCGTCAACAGCGATTTCTCCACGCAGGACGTTTCCGTTCGCTGGCTTTTTCTGCCACCGTTTACCGCGCTGGCGACGATCGTTGTCGTCAACCTGCTGAGCGGCGACGTGCGTGTCCCGGTGGATCCGGCGCTGTGGGGCCTGACGGGGCTGTTGTTCGTCATTTTGACCGTTCTTTACGGCATTTTCATCCACCAGCGGTTTTTCAGCGGACTGCTGCCCGCACAGTTCATCGCCCAGGGTCTTTTGCTGAGCCCCCTGTCGCTTCACGCGGGGGCGCGGATGCTTCAGTGGGTCGGAGTGACCATGACGGTCTGCGGCGCCGTCGTCCTGACGGCGCTGTATTACCGCCGCTCCCGCGTCGTGTTCCATGGGGCGGGCGGCGAGACGGCGGCGGAACTCTCCTCTCTGCCTCTGCCCCTCGCGATGACGGACGGCGAGGGCACGATCCTTTTCGCCAGCGACGCGCTGCTGCGGATTACGGGCATGAGGCGGGAGCGGCTGGAAAGGCAGAAGATCACGTTTCTTTTGCCTCTGGACCGCGAAAGCGTCGAGCTGGCGGGGAAGACCTGGCGCATCCTGCAGACCCCCATGGAGGGCGGCAAACATTGTTTTCGCCTCGAAGAGGTGCAGGAGAGTCCCGTTGTGGTCACCCTGTCGTCGAACTTCGAGAGCGACGACGCCTTCATCGACCCTGCCACCACGCTCTTCACCCGAACGTATGCCGTCAAAAGCGTCACAAGGGAGCTGTACCGCACCCGCCGCTACCAGCGTCCGATGTCGGCCGTGCTGCTGCGCATGGTTTTTACCCCCGGCGGCGGGGAGATGGAGCAGCCGGAGAAGGAAGACGAGATCTTCAACGCCTGGTGCCGTTTCGTTCGCGCCAATATCAGGGCCTCCGACATCTCCTGCCTGGTCGGCCCGCGCGACGTTCTCGTGGCGATGCCCGAAACGTCGCCTGACATGGCGCGGGAGGTCGCGGGCAAGCTGGCGTCCTTCGACTCCCGCCTTCAGGAGCTGACGGAGGGCTTCACCGGAGGCATTTCCCTGTACGACGGCGTCGCCTTTTTCGGCTCGGCGTCGGGAGACGTCGACTTCGACGGATTTATGAAAAAACTGGACGATGCGCTGCAAGGCGCAATGAACGAGGAGTGAGTATTCTGGTAGAAATCGCACTTGTCTTTACGGTCTTCACCAACATTTACCTGTATCTTAAGCTGCGTTCGGGGTTCAAAAGAGGGCGCTGGAACCGTCCTTACCTGATTTGGGCCTGCGTCGGGCTGGTGGTCCCCTTTCTTTCCCGCGCGGGGGCCTTCGGCGACGGACGCGTTTCGGAGGTCACGTTCACGGTTTTCTTCACGTGGGCCGTGGCCGTCGGGGTGGCCTGCATGGGATTTTTCGTCATGGACGCGCTGTCGCTCGTCGCGCGCGGGATCGACCTGTTTGCCGGAACGACGCTGAAAAACCGGTTCTTCGCCCCGCGCAGGTGCGTTCCCGTGACGCTTGCGCTGATCGTTGTCGTCATCGGCTACAGCTTCTTCGAGGCCGCCTGCATCCGGCGGGTGGACGTGACCCTGACGACGTCGAAGCTGCCCGAAGGCATGGATCGGTTTCGTCTGGTCCACGTCTCGGACATCCACCTGGGCCAGATTTACGGCTCGCGACGCCTGCGACGCCTCATGGACGTCCTGCGTGAGGCCGAACCCGACCTGCTGGCGGTGACGGGAGACCTGGTCGACACGAACATGGCCGGATGGGACGAAGACGCCAGGCTGCTCGCCTCCCACAGTTTGAAATACGGGGCCTTCGCCGTTCCCGGGAATCATGAGTACTACAGGGGCATCGGCCAGGCGATGGACTTCATGAAGAAAGCGGGGCTGACCGTTCTTCGCGGCGAGGTCGCGGAGGCGGGCCCAATTGCCGTCGTCGGACTGGACGATCCCGCGCGGTTCGGCCGGGGCGCCCGCGAGCCCGAACGATTGCCCGAGGGGCTCGTTTTTCCGAAGGACCGCTTCGTGCTGCTGCTGAAGCATCGTCCTCAGATCATCGAGGGAACGGTCGGCAGCTTCGACCTGCAGGTTGCCGGACACACTCACGGAGGCCAGATCTGGCCGTTCAGGCACATCGTTTCATGGCTCAACGACAGCGTGCAGCACCTTTCGTTCCACGGCGCGAAGGGCGAGAGCGCCGTCTGGATAACCAACGGGGCCGGGTTCTGGGGGCCTCCTCTTCGTTTCCTCACCCCTCCGGAGATCGTGGTCATCGACCTGGTGAGGCCCTGAGTCGCCGTAAGCGCTCAGGGGCCGGCCGCGGCAGGTTATAATACGTACAGCAATAAATATTTTCAGGAGGTGATGAGAGGTATGGAACCCATTAACGGCGGCAACTCCGGGACTTTTCGCTTTGGTGTGGGCTCTGTTCTGGCCCGCACGTTTTCGACGCTGTTCAGGAGCTTTGGCGTTTTTTTCGGACTGACCCTTCTTGTCGTGCTGGCGGGGGGCGTCATAGAGTACCTTCTGCCGGCCCAGGGGGTTGCGAAGGCTTTGGGGCAGATCATCAACGTGGTTTTGGGCCTGCTGATTCAGGGCGCCATCGCCTGCGGCGTCTTTCAGACGCTCAGGCACGGAACCGCGTCATTCGGCGAGTGCCTGTTGCGCGGGACGGCGCGTATTTTTCCCCTGACCGGCGCAGCTCTGCTGATGGGCCTCTGCATCTGGGCATGCACCGGCCTGCCCGTCCTGTTAATGGCGGCGATGTGGCAGGGGGGCTCCGGCGGGTGGTCCCTGCTTTTCCTGCTGGTCGCGATGGCGGCGCTATGTCTGACCTTCGTTCTTGGGTGCATGTGGTCCGTCGCCATCCCGGCCTGCGCTGTGGAGCAGCTCGGTCCCCTGACCAGTCTGAAGCGCAGCGCGTGGCTGACCCTGGGGGAGCGTCTGAAGATCTTCGGTCTCGCTCTGCTGACGATGATCGCCGCCGCATTCCTCTACTGGGGGGTATCGTTCATCGCCCTGCTCATTTCCCGCTCCCTTCTTTTTACCGGGTTGAGCCGGGCTATTTTCCTCATCTTCGCCAGGGCTTTCGGCAACGTGATGGTCGCCGTCGTCTATTACGATCTGAGAATGGCCAGAGAGGGCGTCTCCATCGACAGCCTCGCGGACGTTTTCGACTGATCCGGCCTGCGACGGATTTAGAATCCTGACAGGTCAGGGCCCCGACGGGGTCGTCAGGTCGAGGTTTTGTCGGCTCTGAAGCGGCCGAAGAGCTGGCCGCGTTCGAGTTCGGCCCGTTCGGCGGCGTAAAAATCGTTGAGGAATCGGCGGGCGTCCTCCGGGGAGATCGTTTCCTCCCGACCCGTTCGGCGGCAGATTTTCAGGCAGACGTCGGCCATCAGCCGATCGTTTTCCCGCGTGGCCGGACGCCGCAGAATTTCCTCCAGCACCTGCAGCTCAAAGGCCCCATAGATCGCCAGTTGTTCGGGGGTGAAGACGTAGGCGGCCGTTTCGTCCGGCCGCGCGCGCGCCGCGAGGGTCAGGTCGTCCAGAAGCACGCGCCTGGGCACGGCGATCACCTGTGTGCCGCCGATCAGGTCCCCGGCGCGCAGGTGGTCGCGATTGAACAGCGGCAGGAACGTGAGCACAAGCGTCCAGGCCAGAAGCGACAACTGCCTCCACGCGCCCGCGTCGGCGTCCAGGGTCAGGCAGAGGGAAAGCGGCAGAAAAAACTCCACCTCCCGCGTGATGTTGCGGGCAATGAGGGCCGAGGGCGTCAGCGCCCCTCCGTCGCGGGCGATGACCCGGAGACCGCAGATTTTCTTTCCCGGGGTCCGCCCCTGCCAGGCCAGCTCGAAATGCAGAAAGTACAGGTTGCGTACAATGAAACCCGTAAACAGAACAAGGGTCATTCCGGCCCTGACGCGCGAGGAGAAGAGCGGAACGAAGGAGAACAGGATCGGAACGAGAGACAGATAAAGGCCGACGATTATCGCGGTCATGAACGTCATGTCGAGGACGAAGGCGGTCAGTCGTTCGCCGTGGGCGGCAATCCGCACGTCGAGCGGGATTCCCTCCGGGCTGACGATGACCCGCCGTTTGCGTTTGATTCCCTCCAGAAGCGCGTCGGCGCGGTCCGTTCGCGTCATTTTTCCCTCCCGGCGCAGAAAAAATAACAAAACCACAGCGCTCCGGTCGTCGCCGCGAAGGCGTAACGGCCGGGCGTGCTGGCGACCAGCTGCCGAAACCCGCCCTCCAGAAAGCCCGCCACAAAAAACAGCGCGACCGCCCCGGCGACGACGCCGGCGGCTCTGCGGCCGTGGAGGGCGAGGCTTTCGACGCGCGGCAGGTGGCCGGGGAACAGAATTTTCCCGGCCACGACAAGCCCGGACGCGCCACAGAGCAGAATCGCCAGGATTTCGGTGACCCCGTGGATCGAAATCCAGCCCAGAAAGTCGAGGGTCAGGCCCTGTTCGGCGTGCAGCGCGAGAAAAGCTCCGAAAACGAGTCCGTTGTAAGCCATCAGGAACAGGGTGGGCAGGCCGAGCGCAAACCCGAGCCCAAAGCTGAAGATTCCCACCATCGCGTTATGACGAAAGAGAGAATTGGCGAAAACGACAAAGGCCTCGACGAATCCGGGCCATGGCGCGAACAGCTCCTCACGGATCAGGGACGACGCGGAGCTTCCCGGCCCGCGCCCGCCCGCAAGCCCCTCCGGCACCAGCAGGTCGAACCACGCCGCGTCGCCCCGAACCAGCAGATAACCGCCCAAAACGCCCACCGTCATGGCGAGGCCGACGACGGCCAGGTGACGGCGCATTTCGCGGACGGCCCGCGGAAATTCACGCCTGAAAAAGCCGGTCAGGCTTTGCGTCATGCCGACGCGGGGACCGTAAACGACCAGATACGCACGCAGCGTCAGGTTTTCCAGATAAAGCAGCAGACTGCGATCCAGAACGATGTTGCGGGCCACCGAAAGCGACGACGCCGCGGCGCGATAAAGCAGCGGAAGCTGCTGCACTTCGTCGGCGGAAAGCGCCGAAATTCCCGATTTTTCGACGCGCTCCACGTACTCTTCCAGCCGACGCCAGCTCTCTTCCCGTCTTCTGCGAAATTCAGCGCTACGCAGAGGCAGAGACTGCCGGGCCTCCGTGAATTCTGACATGATCATGCCCTGCCCTTCATAATGCACCTTCGTAATGACTTTAGCATTCCTCATTATCAAAATCAAAATCAAAATTTAAAGTTAAAATCAAAGAAAATATTTTTGAGTTTAAAAAGGCTTGCATAAAATGTAAAGCCTGATACAATGCAGGAAAATATTCATAGTGAGGTGTGAGATATGACGAAAGCAGAACTTGTAGAAGGCATTTCCGAAAAACTGAAAGAACCGAAGAAAGCCATCACTCCCGTCGTAGAAGCGCTTTTTGAGTCCATCACCGCCGCGCTTGTCCGAGGCGAGAAGTGCACGTTCGTCGGTTTTGGCGTTTTTGAGGTCAGAGACCGCGCCGCGCGCGAGGGCCGCAACCCCCAGAACCCGGCGAAAATCGTCAAAATCCCGGCGAAAAGAGTCCCCGCGTTTCGCGCCGGCAAAGCCCTGAAGGAGAGAGTACTGGCCACGAAAGTCAGGAAGAAAAAACAGCCGTCGTGAGCAGCCCGGTTTTATTCAGGGTTCGGTCGATCCGTGAATGCCTGTCGTACAGGATTGCACGGCTAAGTGTGTTTTCAGGTTTGTCTTTATGTCACAGGATTCAATGCTGCAAAATTCAATAACAGAGGTGTGAACATGGCGGGCAGAAAGAAGGAAAAGTCGCTGGCCGGTCCTGCAAATTTCGAAATACCACAGGATTTGCAGGACAGGCTGCAAAATATTTCAGAACGGACGCAGTTGTCTTATCAGGAACTCCTCCAAAAATGGCTTACTCAGGAAGAAAACCTCGCCGATTTCCAGCGTTCCGACGATGAAGATTTCAACGAAGGCCTGTTGAAGTGGAAAGAGGACGTCGATGCGCGGTTGGGCGACCTTCAGCGTCAGGTGAGCGCCCTCTGGCCGTCTGCTGCTGTTGGCGACGTCCCCGCGCCGAAGGAGAACGCATCCGGCAGAAATACATATCGACGGACGATTCTCAGGAAGATCAGGAGCCTCAGAAGAAAAGGAATGACGTTTACGGACATCGCCCGGCAGTTTAACGAGGAAGGAGTTGCTACGCTCTCCGGCACGGGGAAATGGTATTCAGGCACGATTTCTCAAATTCTGTCGAGAAGCACAGCCTGAGGCAGGACAAATGCAAAAAATACCAGCGCCCCAATGGACCATGGGGGACATCCCTTATCTGCTTCTGTTGGTTCTGCTGCGTTGGATTCGCATTGCGTCTATTCCCTTCGGCATAATCCTGTTTTATTTCACCAAATCGTGGCGCATCCTTTTCCGGAGCGGAGCCGTCGTGCTCGGCGTTGTTTTTCTCATTAGGGTGATACTGTACAGATGGTTCTCCAGAGTCGCACGGAGAGAAACCAGGGACCCCGAAGTGTTCGAAGTGCTGGATGCGTCACAAACGCCGGAAATACTGGAAGCATTGGAAGAACTGGAAGAACTGAAAGCATTGAGCAAACCCGCAGAAGAGGACGAAGAAGAAATATGGAAGCTGCTGAAAGAGGAGCAGTACGATTTTACAGAATACGGGCTGTTTAGAAAAAAAAGCACCTCTTCCCGGCGACAGAGAGGCTGGAGGTACTGATTAAGTAACCGTTCAAGCCCAGGGGGGCAGGGGAACATGTCCCCGCGCCCGTTCGCTCCTGAGCGTTTACCAGGCCTGTGCGAAACCCCCC
>JAISSA010000233.1 GCA_031273365.1 Synergistaceae bacterium | reverse complement strand
CCGATCGACGCCGAGGGGAACCTCGTGCTGTCGAGGCAGTACGTTCGCGTTTCCAACGGAAGGGGGCTGCCTCCGTCCCCCAACGGCGAGGGCTGGCCCATTCACACGATGTTTCTGGTGCTGCCCGGCAGGGAAGGCGACCTTCAGGTAAGCTTCGACTGGCTTCCGGAGAAGCCGACCGACGAGGTCGTCACCGTGGACACGGAGGCGGACAACGCTTCTTACCTCATAACGAAGGGCATCCAGGAGGATTCAAGGGACAAGGGGAAACTCTTCACCTTCTCCTTTCTCAAAAATGCGGACGCGGGAAGCTTCGGCAGCGTTCGCGGAAATTTCATTTTTCACCAGAACCCCAACGACCCCCCCTCCCAGACCCTGCAGGTCCCCTTCATCATCGCCAACGTCTACAACGGCACGGCGGAGGGCAATCCCCTTTCCTTCCGAACCACGATGCGCGAGACGAGCGACGGGGGCGGCAACATCACGGCCTGCGACCGCTTCGAGTGGGACGTCGTCGCCGACAAAACCACGGGGACCGACGGCGACTGGGTGTTCGTTCCCGTTCCCGGACTGCCCATCGACAGCAATACCGTCAATTACAGACTTGCCACGGAGGTTGTCAACTACACCGGCATCCGTTACGCGCTCCAGCGCTACGACGGCTACACCGCCTGGCCGCTTACCCCCATCCGCTGGGCGTTCGACATTCCGAAGGCGGCCGACGTTCCGCAGGATCTCTACCTGAACGAACTGAGCCACATTCCCCCCGGGCTGGTCACGACCTACAGCCACAGCTTCAACGTCGTCAGCGGGGTCAGGGAGATCCTGCACCTGTATCCCGTGGATCCCACCAACCGTAGAGACGGAACGACGCCGGGCTTTCGCACCCTGACGCTCGCGCATCGCTCGATCTTCGGGCTCCATCTGGGGACCGGCCGGGATTCGGCGAGCCCGAACACCTGGGCCGCGACCGGCTTTCAGCTTCTGTCGGCCGGGCTCGGCTTTTTGAACGACGTCGGAACGGCGATGGACGTGACGGATGTAAAAATGCCCGAGCCCTCGGACGGGGTCATGAGCGGCGCCGCCGCCTACGCCTATATCGCGGGAGACGTGGTCGCATCCATGGGGGTCGAGGCGGGGGTTCCCTCGAGAATGGTCGGCAGCGGCCTTCTGCCCCTGCACGTCACCTTCAACCTGCCCCGCGCGAACCAGCTCGTCGCCCCGCGATGGAACGCGCTGCTCCAGGTATGGCGGAGCGGCGGCGACATTCGAAGCTCCTTCGCCGACGCGTTTGAACTTTACCTGCAAAACTCCTTCGGGAACAACCTGAACCTGACCGAAGAGCTGAAGCTGAAGAGCGCTTACGATAAAACGGTGAAGGTCTTTCTCGACGAACAGCGTGAGGTCGTCACGATCAGTTTCATCGTCATGCTGATGGACGGCGCTCAGGCGGCTCTGCGCGTCGTGGAGGACGCGACGGTCGCGACCCGCAACAGCTTTATCGTGGTGATGGACGGGAACGCCAACAGAAAATGGGACATGAAGTTCTTCGTCGCCCCCACCGGCTACGTCCCGACCGACCGCGAGGAGCCGGGTGAAAAAAGCAGCAGCGGCTGCACCGCCCTGTCCCTGGGATCCCTGCTCTTCCTGTCCTGCGTGCCCCTGGCCTGGTCAAAATTGAAGCAAAATCTGAAACAAGATCTGAAGCGAAGGTGGAAAAAATGAAGAGGTCCGTAATGAAGAAATTTATTCTGGCGTGCCTGCTGGCGCTGGGCGCGGCAGGAATCGGCAACGCGGCGACGTACTCGGTTGGAACTGTGGAGGCACTGCAGGATGCCTTTAAAGTTGTGGTGGACGGGGATACCATTATGCTGCTTGACACGATAACGATGACAGCGGAAAGCAACGACATCAGGATACCGCGCAGAGTCAGAATCAGCGGAGGGGACAGCGGCCAGACGATCGAGGGCGGCGGGTTCCCGATTTTCAGCGTTGCGGACAACGTCAGCTTTGATAAGGTGACGTTCACCGGTGCCGTAAAAACAGGATCGGGCGGGGCCGTGTCCATCTCCAGCGGGATAGTGAACTTCCGGGACAGCACGTTTACCGAAAACAGCGCGACGACGGGCGGAGCTGTCAATATCGCGGGTGGAACCGTCACGTTCACCGGCAGCACGTTTACCGGCAACAGAGCGACGGGCAACGGCGGCGCGGTCAGCGTCACGGGCGGAGAGGTCAGGTTTACCAGCGGCAGTTTTTCCAGAAACAACGCGATGGTCAACGGCGGCGCGGTTAGCGTCGCGACCGGGAGCCTCGTCAACTTTAACAACGTCAGCTTTGGCGGCCCTGACGCCCTCAACACCGCTGCGACGGGCGGAGCTGTCCATGTCGCGGGCGGAACCGTTACGTTCAACGGCGGCAGTTTTGCCGGCAACAGCGCGACGGGCAACGGCGGCGCGGTCAACGTCGCGGGAGGAAGCGCCGTCAACTTCATCAGTGTCAGCTTTGGCAACGCTGACGCCGTCAACACCGCCACGGCGGGCGGAGCTGTCTATATCGCGGGCGGAACCGTCGCGTTCAACGGCGGCACTTTTGCCAGGAACAGCGCGACGGGCAACGGCGGCGCAGTCTACGTCGCAGCGGGAAACCCCATC
>JAISSA010000209.1 GCA_031273365.1 Synergistaceae bacterium | reverse complement strand
CACCGATTCGTCCGCCCTGAACGCGCCGTGTTTCACCATGTCGATATATCCGGCCATCGTCTTGCCCGTGTAGACCGGGTCGAGCAGAATGCCCTCCGTCCGGGCCAGAAGCTTTATGGCGTCCTGCCCCCCGGCGGTCGGGATGGCGTAGCCCCGGCCCATGCCGCTGCGCAGGTCGATCCCGTCCTGCGTAATGCGGTACGGATATCCCATGCCCTCGGAATCTTTGTTGAATTCCTCCTCGACCATGCGCCTGCCCTCCTCCACCGAGCGCGACAGCGCTATGCCGTGTATCTTCGCGTCGATCGACGCGACGCGGCATCCGAGCAGAGTCCCCGTGAGCGTGCTCCCCGTGGCGCAGGGCACGATGATGTGGTCGGCCTTTACGTTCATGTCGTCCAGTTGCTTTTTGAGTTCGGCCATCGCGCCGCAGTACCCGGCGGTTCCCCAAAGCGAACGCCCGCCGCGCGGTATGACGTAAGGGACCCTGCCGGACGCCCTGACCTCTTCCACCAGCTCCGCCGTTTTGGCGTCTCCGGCGCGAAGTTTTTCCCTGTCCAGTTTCTCGGGCGGAACAGAGTCGTCGATATCGCAGAAAAATTGACGCGCGCCGAACAGATGCTGCAATATTCTGTTCCCCTCGTAGTATCCGGCGTCGCGCTCTGTGAGCACCAGACGGCACTCGAGCCCCAGCTTCGCGCAGGCGGCCGCGGTCAGCCGTCCATGATTGGTCTGTATCGCCCCGGACGTGATGACGACGTCCGCTTTCTTCGCCAGAGCGTCGCCCAGAAGAAACTCCAGCTTGCGCAGCTTGTTTCCCCCCATCCCGAGCCCGGTGAGGTCGTCCCTTTTGATGAACAGCCTCGGCCCCCCGATGGCCTCGCGCAGTCTTTTCGCCTCCTCCAGCGGAGTCGGAAGGTTCGCGAGCGTCACCCTCGCCAATGTCTCATATCCCATGAAAAGTGAAACGCCTCCTTTCGAGGCCATCTTAAGCGACATATTAGTCTGGTATTTTAGCACTTAATTAATACTTCAATCGAGTCTATTTTCTTTTTGCGGTTACACTATGCTGAATTGCACGTTGGCCCTGTCCGCCGGGCTTCGCTCAGTTGAAGCCGCCGTCGATGGTGATGGTCTGCGCGGTGATGTAGGCGGCCTCCTCCGACGCGAGGAAGGCAATGAGCTGAGCTGCCTCCTCCGGGACGCCGTAGCGGCGCAGCGGGATGGAGGCCAGCTTTTTTTGTTTCGCCTCCTCCGGGACCGCCGAGTACATGTCGGTCATGATGGAGCCCGGAGCAACGGCGTTCACGTTGATGCCGTACTTCCCGAGCTCCTTGCCCATCACGCGGGTCATACCTGCGATGGCGGCCTTGGAGGCGGCGTAGTTCGTCTGCCCGAAGTTCCCGTTGTAGGCGGAAACGGAGGAGGCGTGCACGATTTTTCCGTACTTCTGCTCCATCATCGCCGGGATCACGGCCTTGCTCATGTAGTACGTTCCCTTCAGGTTGACGTCCAGCACGCGCTCGAACTGCTCGTCGGTCATTTTGTAAAATTGGGCGTCCGAGGTGATGCCCGCGTTGTTGATGAGGATGTCGACGCGGTGGAACTCCGCCAGCGTCTTCTCCGCCAGCTGGACGCACATCTCCTTTTTCGAGACGTCCGCCACGTGCCCGCGCACCTGACCGAAAGGGGTCAGCGCGGCGACGGCCGTCTCGACCCGTTCGCCGCTCACGTCGCAGATGGCGACCGCCGCCGCCCCTTCCTCCAGAAACAGCTTCGCCGTGGCGAACCCGATGCCCGCCGCGGCTCCCGTAACGATCGCGATGCGGTCCTTCAGTTTTTTCTGCATGTAACGCCCTCCCTCACATTCCCATTTCGACAAAGCTCTGGATTTTGGTGCGGGACTGCCCGTTGTCCCGGGTGCTCTGATCGATGTCCAGGCAAAGGCAGTGTAAACCGGCCTTTTCGGCCTCCGCCGCGATCATCGGATAGTCGTACTCCTCCACGTCGCAGAAGCGCATCAGGCAGACGACGATGCCGTCCGCCCCCGTTTCCTTTGCCATGTCCGTCAACATCCTGCCGCGGGCGGCGCGCGTCTCGTGCGCCATGGAACAGCCCCGCCGGTCGAACCATTGACGCGCAAGCCTTTCCATGGGAAGCCTTTCCATGGGGCTCCCTCCCTCCGGGATGGGGGTGCGGTACTGACGGGATTCCTGCGCCAGGTCGTCGCCCGTGACGGCGACGCCGTTTTCCGCCAGCACGTTCAGCAGCGCCTCCGGCTCGGCGGTGATGCCGGTCAGGATGACCTTTTTGCCCTTCCAGACGTGAGTCGGCCGTTTCCTCAGCTCCCGGACGATGGCGAGCACCCTGGCCGCGTGTTCCTCCTTCGGCATGAAGAGGGCGCTTTTGAACACATGGTGCCGTATGGCGGGAGTGATGACGTCGAGGTGCTCGTTTGCCGCGGAGGCGAACGACCTCATGGCGGCGCTGTGGGCGTTATAGACCTCGATGGATTTTTCGAGGGCCTCGTCCGTGATTTCGCAGTGCATGTGTTTTTCCAGCAGGGCGCGGACGACCCTGTACTCCTCGGTTAAAAAGGCCGGCGCGCCCGGATCGGTGCGGTTTTGCGGGTGAATGAAGGGAACGAGGGGAATTGCTTTCACCCCGGCCCGCCAGCCGGCGCTCATGCCGCGAAACGTGTCGCACAGCATGGGCATCATGACGCAGCCCAGTCCGTCGTACACGCCGCTCATCCCGTACTCGAGGCAGGAACGCATTATCGAGCAGGTAAAGACGGGATTGTACTTCCCCGCCAGAGAAGGCGTCACCTGCCCGCCCCACAGCCCCATCGGCGTCATCCCGCCCGCGTGCGCCAGCTCCTCGGGAGTGTAGACGGGCATACAGCCCACCACTTTTTTGCCCGCCGCGAGGTATTGTCGCAACATCCTGCGGGGGTGAGAGGCGACCTCTCCGAGCTCGAACAGCATCTCCTCCAGTTCAGGCATGGCGTCAGGCATGGCGCGCCTCTTTGTTCCCATTCTTATTCCTGTTCCCGCTCATGATTTCCACGAGCCCCTGGAGCCGTGTTTCAAACTGGGCCTCGCTGAACACGCGGGTATCCGACTGATCTCCGTCGAAGTTCGCGACGGGGACCTTCGCTTCTTCCTCGATCATTTCGCGCCCCACCATAATATGGAACGTCATGAGCTTGCAGCTTCGGTTCACGTGGCAGAGCATACCGTCGCATCCGAACCTGTCGATGGACGCGATGCGCTTTTTCATGATGCCCGGCGTCGTCAGAGAGTTGGTGGAGGAAACCTGATAGGCCCTTGCCATTCCGTCCAGGTCCCCCGGTTCATAAGCCACGTCCCACGCCGTGACATAGCCGTTCATGACGGCGTTGACGCCGTACCCGCCCAACGTTTTCAGATTATGGCCAAGATTGGGCCAGCAGGCGATTCCCTCCCAGTGCACGCGGTGTTTTTCCTCTCCGCGGAAGGTGGAGGTCCCGGCCGCGATGTGAGCTTCTGTCTCTTTTTTGAGTTCTGTCAGAATAACCGTGGTCGATTCCTTCCCGCGGCAGATAACCAGCGGAGCCATGTAGTTGAAGAGGTCGAATCCATTCATCGGAGCGGGCTTACGCGCGTTGAGCGCCACGATTTCATTGAAAAGAACGCGGTTGGTCTGCGAGATTCGTTGGACCTCCAAAAATCGGTCCCAGTCGAATTTTTTGCCGAAAAACTCCTCCATCTGCCGAATACAGTTTTCTATCTGGCCGCGCACATACGCAATTTTGTGGGCCGCCGGTTCCTCCTCAGAATAGTTGAAAAGGCAGTCCACAAAGAAAACAGGAATATTCAAATTTCTGGAGAGGTTCTCGTACCACTTCATGAGCTGCGTGCAGCTGTTGTTGGCAAGACACAGAAAAGCAGGCGGGGCCATGGCCGGATCGATCCCCTGAGTTTGAATACTTTCGGCTTTTCGCATTTTGTCCGCCATGCCCATGTTGAGCCGGGCGTAGGAACAAATATTGATGGGATACTTCATCTCCCCCTCGGCGTGCTGGATAAAGGGCTCGCCCATGTGCCTGGCGGAGATCGCCGCGGCGTTGTTTTCGGGGTACAGCACGGGGACGTCGAAGGTCTCGCACAGCTCCTGCGGAAAAATAGCCGTCGACCACCCCACGGGCTCGCCCCGTTCGTGGGCCTCCCATGCCCTCGCGTACACGCCCGCGGTCTGTTCGTTGACCAGCGCCCGCGATTTGGGCAGAGGCGCTTTCGGTTTTTGGGCCGGGGCTCCAGGCGTTTCTCCCGCCGAATTTCCCGCCATGACACACTCTCCTTTCGGCGTCGTCATTTTAAAGTTGCTGCCGGGCGAAGAGCGCCGCGCCGATCGCCCCCGCCATCTGGCAGTCCGGGTGAACCAGAACATCGATTTTGAGCTCCCGGGCGAGGGCCCTGACGACTCCCCTGTTGAGGGCGACTCCGCCGCTCAGGGCCACGTCCCGGACCACGCCGCCGCGAAAGACGAGGGAGGCCACCCGCTTCGCCACCGAGGCGTGGATGCCGGCGGTGAGGTCGGCCAGCCTCACGCCCGCGGAGAGCCTCGAGATGACCTCCGATTCCGCGAAGACGGTGCAGGTGTTGCTGATGCTGACCTCCTCTGTCGCGCCCTCGGAGAGAGCCCCCAGGTCCTCGGTTTTCACGTTCATGACGCCGGCCATGACGCCCAGAAATCGGCCGGTGCCGGCGGCGCATTTGTCGTTCATGACGAAGTTTTCGAGGGCCCCCTTCTCGCTGAGCCTCAGCGCCTTGACGTCCTGTCCTCCGATGTCGACGACGGTGCGCACGGAGGGCAGGAGGAAATAAATGCCCCTCGCGTGACAGCTGACCTCGCTCATCTGACCGTCCGCGTCGTCGAAGGAAAAACGCCCGTAGCCGGTGAGCAGAATCCGGTCAATTTCTGACCGCGCGACGCCCGCAAGGTCAAGAGCTTCCCCGAACGCCTTCCGGGGGCCGACAGTTCCGGTGCCGAGCGGGACGACCGACCGCGCGAGGATTTGCTCCCCGTCCCTCAGGATTATGGACTTGCACGCGGTAGAGCCGATATCGAGGCCCATTGTCAGCATACCGACCCCCTCAAATAACGCCCTCGGCCTGCAATTTATCGAGCTCTTCGGCGGAAAGGCCAAGCCTGTCGCAGTAAATTTCCCGGTTGAACTTTCCGAGGGGCGGTCCGGCCCAGTTGACCTGACCGGGCGTATCCGACATTCCGGGAACGACGTTTTGCATCTTCAGCATACCGAATTTTTCGCTCATCACGTCAATGATCATGTTTCTGGCCCTGAACTGTTCTTCTTCAAAGATGTCGGCCACGTTGTACACTTTTGTGCAGGGAATATCGCTGCCCAGCGTGTCCAGGCATTCCTGGACGGTGCGCTCCGCCGCCCACTCCGCCACGATCTGATTGAGCTCCTCCCGATATTTGGCCCGACGGGTCTGCCCTTCGTAACGCGGGTCCGAAAGAAGGTCTTCGCGCCCTATTTTTTGGCAGCATAAAGCGAAAAGCTTGTCTCCGGAAACCGTCATGACCAGATACTGCCCGTCTTTGGTGGGGAAATGTCCCGACGGCACCGTAACTTCGGAACTGTTGCCTATGCGCTCCCGGATCGTTCCGTCGTAGGCGTACTCGGCGAGGATGGATTCCTGGAGGCGAATGACCGAATCCGTCAGGCAACAGTCGATCATCTGCCCCTGTCCGGTCCCGAGGACGTCGCGGCTGTAGATGGCGAACATGACGCCCGTGCAGGCGAACATGGCGGTAAAAAAATCGGCGGTGGAAATCCCCGGCTTTACGGGAGGGCTGTCCGGGAAGCCCGTTACCTGCAAAAAACCCCCCGCGGCAAGGCCGATACGGTCCATGCCGGGCAGGTGCGATTTCGGGCCCGTGCGGCCATACCCGGACGAACAGGCGTAGATGAGGCGGGGGTTGATTTCCCGCAGTTTTTCCCACGGGAACCCGAGGCGCGCGAAAGCGCCGGGGCGGAAGTTTTCGATAAGAACGTCCGCGTCCTTCAACAGGCTCGTCAGAAGCTCCTTACCGCGCTCTGCCCTGAGGTCGAGGGTCACCGTCTTTTTGTTGCGCCCTTCCACGCTGAACCACATGTCGCTGATGCGGCCCATATTGCGCATCAGGTCGCCCCCTTTCGGCGGCTCGACCTTTATGACCTCCGCGCCGAAGTCCGCCATCAGCGTTCCGCAGAACGGCCCCGCCACGATGTTGCCCACTTCGACAACTTTAAGCCCTTGGAGTGCCTGCATTTTTTGCCTCCCTGAAAGTATGGTTGTAACGCAGATGGTTTTGACTCAGGTGGTTTTGATTTAGATGGTTTTGACTTAGATGGTTTTGACTCAATCAGCGCTATGCCCGCGGGCGTTTTTTGACGAGGAGCACGTACTCTCCGCTCTGGACCACCTCGTCGCGCTGGTTCAGGACGGTGCGGCGCATGACCACCCTGGCGCTGTCGGATTCGGGCCTCGAATCGCTTTTCTCGACCACCTCCGCCTCCACGTGAATCGTATCGCCGATAAGCACCGCTTTTTTGAACTTCCAGCTGCGAATCTCCGCCAGCGCCGTGAGCGTTTCGCTGAGGGACTGATTGTAGGCCGTCCGGGTAAAAAGCCCCGAGGCGACCGACTTGACCAGCAGCCCATGGGCGATGCGCTGTCCCGCTATGGAACCGCGCGCGTACTCCGCGTCGGTATGAATCAGGTTGTAGTCCCCTGAAAGGCCGGCAAAATTTACGATATCCGCCTCCGTGATGGTGCGCCCGGCGGATTTGCTGAGGTCGCCGATCTCGACGTCCTCGAAATATCTTTTCGTCAACGGTTCCAAAAGCACTCCCCCGCCTTTCTATCCCGCGTGTCGGTTCCAGCGCGGGTGCCGGTACGCGTCGGGGTTGAAAACGTGAGGCCACCGCTGTCCGGAAAGTATGCTCAGGACCCCGTCCACCACCATATCGGATACCTTTATGAAGGCCTCCCGGCTCAGCGCCGCGATGTGGGGCGTGGCGATAAAATTAGGCAGCTCGAAAAGTTTGCTGTGCGGATTGGTCGGCTCCTCGCACATGACGTCGACGCCGGCGGCCGCCACTTTGCCGTCTTTCATCGCGTCGTACAGCGCGTCCTCCGCGATGATGCCTCCCCGCGCGCAGTTGACCAGCAACATGCCCTCCTTCATCGCGTCGAA
The DNA here is from genome assembly GCA_031273365.1 of Synergistaceae bacterium. GTDB lineage: Bacteria > Synergistota > Synergistia > Synergistales > Aminobacteriaceae > JAISSA01. Next base: position 6,584 of record JAISSA010000209.1, on the reverse strand, counting down.
CTCCGCTTTCCCGAGGAACCCGCGCGTTTCCTCCATTAAGGGCAGGTGCAGGGACAGGACGTCCACGCTCCCGAGGAGGTCCTGCAGATTGCCCTCGAACGTGTAACCCATCTCCTCGACCGTTTCCTTTTTGACGAAGGGGTCGTAGACCGAGACCTCCAGATCGTTGTTTTTCATGATTCTGGCGGTCTCCCTGCCGATGACGCCGAACCCGACGATGCCGGCGCGGCGTCCGCACAGCTCGACGGAGGCCTGTTTGTCGCGGATGAAGTAGTCGCCTTTCCGGTTTTCGACGTGGTATTCCACGAGATTTTTGGCGATGGCGTACATCAGGGCCACCGTGTGCTCCGCCACCGACCGCACGTTCGCGCCCGACGCGATGGTAACCGGGATGCCGCGCCCGGTCGCGGCCTGAACGTCGACGGTGTCCACGCCGACGCCGAAACGCGCGATTACGGCCAGCTTTGGACACCGATCCATGATGTCCCGTCCAATCCTGCCGATACGCATCACGAAACCCTCCGCCTGCGTGAGCGCTTCGATGCAGGAGTCCGTGTCGCTGCTGTTCAGGACGACCACGTTCACCTTTTCGCCGATCCTCCGCATCGCGCTCTCATGAACCGCGTGGGAGAACACCACCGTTTTTACGTCAGGCTCCGTCATGTTTTTCAGGCGTGTTTTCGACCGTGAGCGCAAAGTCCGGACACCTCGCCTCACACTGGATACAACCGACGCAATCCTGCGCGCGGGCGATGACGGGCGCACCCAGCGGATCCGCGTCGTACACGTTCTTCGGGCAATAGCGGACGCACAGCCCGCATTTTTTGCACCATCTCCGGTCAATGCTGAGTGAGTATGGCATGGAGCTTCACCCTCCCTTATCCGCCGCCAGCATGGCCCGACCCTCATTGAACCCATGCTCGAACCCGGTTTTATTGAGGTCATGCGCCCTGGCAGGCAGCCTGGACAGCACCGAGTCCAGCATCGCGTCCCTGGAGATAAAACCGTTGAGGCCGCTGAGCAGACCCAGAGCCACGATATTTGCCGTGCGGATGTCACCTAAAGTATTTTTGGCGTAATCTGAAATGGGGTATTCGAAGCAACGCGCGCCGTCTGAAGAAATCCTCGCCGCTGCCGGCCCGGGGTTGACCAGAGTACTGTCGATGAGGATGGCGCCGCCTTTCCTTACGCCTGCGGAAAACCTGTCGAACGCGTCCTGCGTCATGGCGAGCAGGATGTCGGGAGCGGACACCTCGGGGAAGTCGATGCGCTCAGCGCTGACGACGACCTCGGAGCGGCTGGCGCCTCCCCGTGCCTCCGGCCCGTAAGATTGCGTGTGCACCGCGTTTTTTCCCTGACGAATCATCGCCTCGGAGAAAATGATCCCCGCAAGGATCAGCCCCTGCCCCCCCGAGCCGCTGAGGCGGCACTCGAAGCGCTCGCTTCGCATGGGTTCGGCGGGATAATTCCCGGAGGCGAGGTCGCTCAGTTCGTCCGGCGCGCCGATGTTCTTCAGCATCGCGGAGTACCTGTCCACATATTCCTCCCGTCCGGCGTTTTTCAGCACGCCGGTAACGATCCTGCCCTCGAGCTCTTTTTCGCTCATGTTTTTCGCTTTTTCCACCGGTACGGCGTTGTCGCGCAGTTCGTCGTACATGTCGGCGGGCGTCCTGTAGTTGTTGCGATTCCCGAAGCCGGTGGGGCAGGGAGACAAAATTTCGATCAGGCTCATCCCCCTGTTCCGGAACCCCTGTTCGATCAGCCCCGGGAGCTGCTGCGCGTGATAAGCGGTGGAACGGGCCACAAAAGTGGCGCCTGCGGCCATGGCGATGCCGCAGATATCCAGCGGCTCGTCCAGGTTGCCGTACATGGTGGTCGTCGTGCGGCTGTTATGAGGCGTTGTCGGCGAAACCTGCCCGCCTGTCATTCCATAAATGAAATTGTTGAGCACGAGCACCGTCAGGTCGATATTGCGCCTGCAGGCGTGAATGAGGTGGTTCCCCCCGATAGAGGCGCAGTCTCCGTCGCCCAGCAGCAAAAACACGTGTTTTTCGGGGCGAAACATCTTCATCCCGGTGGCGAAGGCAATGGCCCGGCCATGCGTCGTCTGGATGCTGTTGAAGTCGATATACGCCGGCGTTCTGGCCGAACAGCCGATGCCGGACACCGCGTAGACGTCGTCTCTCGCGAGGCCCATGTCGTTGCACGCGCGTATCGCCGCCTGAGTGATGATGCCGTGACCGCAGCCGGGGCACCAGATGGTCGGAAATTCCGCCGTGCGGAGCAGCGATTTGTCGAACGCCATATCAGCAGACCTCCTGAATGACGGAGTGAATACGGTCGGGGTGAATGAATTCGCTGCCGATTTCGTTGAGCTTTACGACCCTGACCGCCCGTCCCGCCTCCCCGAATATGCGGCAGACTTCCCCCGCGTACTGCCCGCAGTTCATCTCGACGACGACCACCGTTTTGACCTTTTCGGCGGCGGCGAGGATTTCTTTGTCGGGTGAGGGCCATAAGCTGATGGGGCGGAAAAAACCGACGTGTTTCCCAGCCCGGCGCGCCCTCAGCACGGCTTCGTAAGCGGGCCGGGCGACGCTTCCATAAGCGATCAGCAGGGTGTCGGCGTCCTCGGCGTGAAGGCTTTCGCTCATGACAATGTCGTCCCGATTCCGGGAGATTTTGTCGCGGAGCCTCCCCGCCAGCCGGCGAGCCACCGCATGGGAACTCATTTTGGGGGAGCCGGTTTCGTCGTGAACGCAGCCGGATATGTAGTGGCGGTAGCCGTCTCCAATGTTGGCCATGGGAGGCACTCCCTTCACCGGAGCGCCGGCGGCGTCATACGGCCTGTAATCGCCCTGCCCGGGCCGGGGCTGCACGCGGCGGTAAAGCTCGATATCCCCGGGCTCCGGGATTTCCACCCGCTCGCGCATATGTCCCATGATGGCGTCGGTGAGCAGGGTTACGGGCGTGCGATATTTTTCCGCCATATTGAAGCAGCGCACCGTCAAATGGAAGGACTCCGACACGCTGTTCGGGCAATAAACGATGGAGGGATGGTCGCCGTGCGTTCCCCAGCGGGACTGCATCACGTCGCTCTGGCTGGAGAGCGTCGGCAGCCCCGTGGAGGGGCCGCCGCGCTGCACGGCCACGATGACGCAGGGGATCTCCGAGATCATGGCATAGCCGATGTTTTCCTGGAGCAGCGTGAAACCTGGCCCGCTGGTGGCCGTCATGGCCCTCGCGCCCGCCAGCGACGCGCCCACGACGGCGCCCATGCAGGCGAGTTCGTCTTCCATCTGGATGAAGCACCCCTTCTGCTGCGGGATACGGCGTGAAAGCACCTCGGCAATCTCGGTCGCGGGCGTGATGGGATATCCGGCAAAGAAGTTCGCCCCCGCCGCGATGGCCCCCTCGGCGCAGGCTTCATTACCCTGTAAAAAGCAGATTTTTTTGCCTTTTTTGGCTTTTTTGCCTTTTTTGGCAGTGCGCATAAATTCCCTTCCTTTCCTGCTTTTCCGTGTCCGTCCTTTAGTCCGTCAGGTTGGGTTGACTATTTTCATGTTTTGACTATTTTTATGTATGGGGGATATATTATTTCAGGGAAGGACATCTGTCAATATGCATGTATATTTTTTTGCCATGAATATTGCTTTTATTGGAGAGTGCTGTGATAATATTTTATACATCAATATATTGTTTATTATACTCCATCAGAGTGCCTGCTTAAAATTTCCTATATTGAAAACAGCGAGGGCGTCATGAAGAAAACGGTGAATAAAACAGTAAATAAAGCGGCGACGACGCAGAACAGCCTCGAGCGGGCCCTGGAGCTTCTGGGCATTTTAAACAGGACCACCACGGCAATGAACGTGGCGGAGATCAGCAAGGTTCTCGGCGTCACGCGCATCACAGCGAACACGATGCTGCAAACCCTGATGCAGCATTCTTTTGTGGAAAAGGACGAAAGCACGGGAAAATACGTGATCGGGTACAGGATGTACGAAATGGCGATGTTTTACCGCCACCGATACTCCTTCCTGTACGTGGCCGAAAAGCACGTCAACGAGATGAGCGACAGATGGCGCGTCAAAGTCAACGTCGGCGTGCTCAAAAGCCCCGGGGTCGTGGTGGTGCTGCTGTCCCGCGACGCCTCCGCGATCCCCAGGATGATCATGGGACACGCCATGCCGGCGTACGCGACGGCGTCCGGCAAGCTTTTAATGGCCTACGAGCCCCGGGACAAAATCGAGGAATGGCTTTCGAGAACGGAGCGCGTCAGCTACACTCCCTTCACGACGGTGGACCTTCCGACGCTCTGCCGGCAAATGGACAGCGCGCTGGAACAGGGTTACGCCCTGGAGCAGGAGGAGCTCACTTTTCAACGAAGCTGCGTGGCGTCTCCGATTCGCGATTTTTCGGGGCGCGTAATCGCGTCGGTCAGTTTCTCTTCCGGTAAAGACTTTCTGGAGGAGAACTTTGCCGCGCTCACCGAGGACATCGTGCTGCTGGGCAAAATGATCTCTTACGACCTGGGTTACACGCCAATCGTCCTGCCCTGAGGGCGGCAGGACGGCGTATGTTAAAAGGCGTATTTTTAAATTAGTATAAACGGTTTACTGCTGCTCGCTTTGCTCTCTGGCTTCGGACATTTTCTCCATTTCCTTCACTTTGTCCGTCAGATTTTCCAGGCGTCGCGAGATTTTTTCCAGCGAGTAGGCGAGCTGAAGGCAGGTCAGCATCAGCAACTGATCCTGGTTTACCATATTGCCGACAGGCTCGCTGACCTCGGAAATAATAGAAATGACCCGATTGAGGGTCACGTCGTCAAGAGCTGTCTGCATACGATAACTTCGAGCCCCGATGAGAATTGTAACCTCCCTCAGCTCAGCCACAGCGCGTCAACCTCTGTGCCGTTCCTTCACCAGGGCGACCAGCCTGTCGTTTAAGCCCTGAAGTTTCGATTCTATGCCGCTTCTTTCCTGTTCGAGGCGTAATACGTTCATTCGGGCCTCCTCCAGCGCGACCTGCATCTCCTGAGTGGCTTTCACAGCATCTCTGTCCCGCTCCATCAGGCGGGCACGCAGATGCGCCACCTCCGTCAGAAGCACCTCGCGCTCATCGAGAAGCTTCCTGACTTTATCCGTCAGACCGTCAATCAGATTGTCGATGTTCTCCAGCGTGTTCACGGGCTTCTCCTCTGTTGTCATTCATCCGCTGCCTCCGGGGCGCATCTAACGCATATTGTAACCTGTCTGAGTCAGCGTGTCGCGCACAGTATTATGAACTTTGTCGATTTCCGCGTCGTTCAGGGTGCGGTCGAAAGCCCGGTAGCAGAGCGAGAAGGCCATGCTGCGGTATCCGGCTGGGACTCCCCGGCCGTCGTAGAGGTCGAACAGTTTCACGCTTTCCAGAAGGTCGCCCGCAGCCGCGCGGATCTCGGCCAGCGCCTCGTCCTGCGTCCTGTCGTTCGGCACCAGCATGGAGATGTCGCGGAACGTCGCGGGGAAGGGCGAGGCAGGCCTGTAGACGGGCTTTTGGGGGCTCTCCAGAGGAGATATTCGCAGCTCGAAGACGTAGACGGGCCCCGTAAAGGCGAGCTCCTGCTCGATGGACGGCTTCAGCCGGACGAGAAATCCGATTTTTTGTCCATCCACGAGGACATTGGCGGACTGCCCGGCGTGTCCGAAGGGCTCCGCGCCGCGCGCGAAAAGCGGTTCTGCGCCGCGCTCCTGCAGCAGAGCCGCGACGTCGGCCTTGACGCTCAGAAAGTCGTCGGCCGCGTCGGCCCAGGGAGTCCGCGGGTCCGTGCCGTTGAAGACCAGCGCGGCCAGCGTGTCGCATTCCAGGTGCTCTTCTTTATTTTTTTCTCCGGTGAGAGAGCCGGGCAGGAACGCGCGTCCGATCTCGAAAATTCGGACGGGTCCGCGCCATCCGGAGGCGACGCTTTCCCTCAGGCCGTTCAGAAGCCCCGGCAGGAGCGTGGTTCGCATGGCTATCCAGTCCTGGCTGATGGGGTTGGCCAGCAGCAGCGGGTGCGCGCGCGGGTCGTCGTCGGGGAGGTACAGGGTCTTCACGAACGATTCCGGCAGGAAACTGTAGGTGAGGACCTCGACGTATCCGCGGGCGAGAGCGCAGGCGCGCAGGGCCTCGGCCAGCTTCGTCGGAGCGCCGGCGTCGGCGCGTCGGGGCAGAAGTCCCGGCAGCAGATCGGGGGTCTCGTTGTAGCCCCTGTAACGCCCGATCTCCTCGATCAGGTCCTCCTCGATCGTGACGTCGGGACGCCAGGTCGGCGGGATGAAGGAGCGTTCCTCGTCGGGTTTCGGCGCGACAGGCGCAGGACGCTCCGAGCCGGAAACAGCGGCGGAAGCGCGCCGGATCCCGAAGCCCTCCAGAATTTTCGTCGATTCGTCCATATCGCTCCACAGGAGGTACGTGTGAAGCTTTTTTTTCGTGAGGGGGACGGGTTTGATTTCAGGCATGGCGTTGGTCGCGGAGTTCTTTTTGTAGCCGATGGTCGCCCCGCTCCAGTCCTCCATAAGAGAGAGCGCGCAGTCGATGGCGGTGGCGGAAAACGTGGGATC
>JAISSA010000143.1 GCA_031273365.1 Synergistaceae bacterium | reverse complement strand
CGCTCAGGCCGAACATGAGCGGCAGCGTGCCCGCGCCGAAGAAGAACATGGCGGCCGCGCCCCGGACGAAGCTGCCCGTGGAAAGCGCGTAAATCTGCATGGCCTGCAGCGGACCGCAGGGCATCAGGCCGTTGAGGAGCCCGACGTAAAGGGGAGTGCGGTTTGCCCCGCCCGAGTGGATTTTGTCCGCGAAGACCTTCGGCATACGGGGGTTCAGACGCCGAAGCCACGGGAAGACGTTCAGCATGTTGAGCCCCATGACGACCATGAAGGCCCCGGCGATGAGCTGCACCCATCCTCTCGCGCTGCCGGAGAGGCTGACGACCGAGCCCAGCGCCCCGACGATCCCCCCGACGAGCGTGTAGGAGGCGAGCCGACCCAGGTTGTACAGCAGCCCGGATCGCAGCACCGCCCACCTGCCGCCGAGGTGCTCGACCATCGCCCGGGGCATCGACGGCGGCGCTGAGCGAGCCCTGCCTCCCTGAGTCTGAATCAAAGCGCCGGGGGTTTCAGGGGGGGCAGCGAAGCCCGGGGCTGAGCGAGCTCTGCCCCCCTGAGTCTGAATTAAAGACTGCGACAGGTTGATCCCGCCGCACATGGCGATGCAGTGGACCGAGGTGAGCGCGCCGATCACGAACAGCATCCCCCACCCCATTCCCGTCCTGGCCTCCGGAAAGGCGTAGAAAACGTCGAGGAGTCCGAACCGGTCGAGCAGCGCGTAGAGTTCGTAAAGCGCCACGGCGACCCAGATCGCCGTCAGGGCGTCGACGCGGGGCCTGCGCTGCGCGCCCTCTTTTTTAACATTGTCTTGCACGACATTGTCTTCCACCACATTATCTTCCACGACGCGGTAATCCAGCTCTTCGATAAGCCTCCCGACGGTCCTGAAGTCGATCACGTCCGTGTCGCAGGTCACCTGAACGCTGCCGTCGGAGTAACGCGCGACGACGTTCGCAACGCCCGCGCTCCTCAGCTTTCGCTCGATCCTGCCCTCGCAGCCCGTACAGGTCATGCCGTCGACCCGAAGCGTTTTCGTCGTCAATTGCGACATATCGCCACATCCTTTTTAAAATGATTAAATGATCAACACAATTGATTGAATGACTGCCGCAAGCATCAATGACCAATTTTTCTTTTTTCCCTTTTTTCCTGTTGTGCATCGGAGATGTTAGCAAACGAATTTGCAGAAATTGTGCAGATAAAAAATCAATGTCAACAATTTAAGCCAAAACCGCGGGGCTCCGCCCCTGCACCCCGCAGGGGACTTGTCCCCTGACCCCGTTAATTTTTTTCTTTAATTGTGTAACTGTAAAGCCGTCTGATCGATGCCCGCCCTGAACGGGTAGATTATGCTATCATTGTATTCGTTTAAATGCGTTTGGTTGCCCGGACAGGCGCCGAAGGGAGCATCGGGGGTTTCAGGGAAGCCCGAGCGTGGGGACACGTCCTTATGTCTTCCCTGAGTTGGGATGATTACGATATTTTGAGAGGAGGATTCTGTTATGCGCAGTACTCGTATTGCAGTAGCTCTGATTCTCGGTTTGACGCTGATTCTGGCGGGCGCTCAGGCGGCGGCGGCCAAAGAACGCCTCATCATCTACACCTCCATGAAGGAATCCCTCATTGGAGGGATCGTGGAGGGCTTCAACAAACTCCATCCCGACGTCGCCGTCGACTACCAGTCGGCCGGAGCGGGCAAGCTCATGGCCAAAATCGCGGCCGAGCGGGAGAGCGGGAAGGTTCTGGCGGACATCATCTGGACCAGCGAGGTGCCGGATTTTTACAGCATGAAGCAGGAGGGCATCCTTGAAAAGTACGAGACGCCGCTGATAAAGGAGATTCTGAACCCCTTCGACGACTACGACGGGCATTTCACCGCGGCGCGCCTCGGGACGCTGGGGATCGCCATCAACACCGACCTGATCAAAACGCCGCCCGCGCAGTGGTCCGACCTCTTCAAACCCGAGTACAAAGGGGCTTTCGGCATCGCCGACCCGGCGCTTTCCGGCACCTCCTACATGAGCGTGGCCCTGCTGGAGAAGCAGTTCGGGTGGGAGTTCTTCGACAAACTGCGCGCCAACGAGGCCCGGATCGGCAAGGGTTCCGGTCAGGTGGTGGACGACACCGCGTCGGGCGAGCTGGCAGCCAGCCTTGCCGTCGACTACATCACCAACGACAAGATCGCCAGGGGCGCGCACATCGCGCTGTACTATCCGCCGGAGCTCCTGATGGCCCCGAGCCCGATCGCCATATTCAAGGGGAGCCCCAACATCGAGGCCGCGAAGAAGTTCGTGGACTACCTGCTTTCTGAAGAGGCGCAGACCCTGATTGCCGGCGAGGGAACTCTTTCCGTGCGCACGGACGTGAAGAACCCGCCGCAGTTTATGCTGCCCGACGCGAGCGACATCCTGAATCGCGCCATCAAAATCGACTATATCCAGATGATGGCCTCCAAGGAAGCGCTGATCAAAAAGTTCACCGACACCCTCCAGGGCAGAAAATAAACGGGGTCAGGGGACAAGTCCCCTGCGGGGTGCGGGGCGGGCCCCGCGGTTTTAGTTTTATATCGCAGGAGAGTATACAGGAGAGCACGCAATGGAGGAATTGATCCAGGTTGAGGCAGTAGCGAAAAGCTACGGAAAACATCAGGTCCACCGGGACCTCTCGCTTTCGATCCGGCAGGGGGAGTGTTTCACGCTTCTGGGGCCCTCGGGCTGCGGGAAGACGGTTCTTCTGCGCCTGATCGCGGGGTTCGAGGCGCCTGACGCCGGCAGGATAAGCATCGGCGGCAGGGTGGTCTCGGACCCCGCGGGGGGCGTCGACGTCTCTCCGGACAGGCGGGGTTTGGGCATGGTGTTCCAGGACTACGCGGTGTGGCCGCACATGACGGTTTTCGACAACGTGGCCTATCCCCTGAAAATAGCCAAAATGTCGCGGCAGGAGCTGACGGACAGGGTCATGGAGACCATCGCCATGGTGGGGATGGCGGGGCTCGAAAAACGCCTGCCCTCCGAGCTTTCCGGCGGGCAGCAGCAGCGCGTGGCCCTCGCCCGGGCGCTGGCGGCCCGCCCGTCCCTGCTGCTTCTGGACGAACCTCTGACCAACCTCGACGCCAACCTGCGCGAGGAGATGCGGTTCGAGATCCGGGAGCTGCAGCGCAAACTCGACACCACCGTCCTTTACGTCACCCACGATCAGGAGGTGGCGCTCGCTCTTTCCGACCGGCTGGCCGTCATGGACGAGACCGGACGCATCCGCCAGACGGGAAGTCCGTGGGAGATTTTCGAGCGGCCGGCGGACCCCTTCGTCTTCAACTTCATGGGAACGGCCAACTTCCTTCCCGTGCGGCGCGAGGGCGACGACTGGCTCGTGGGCGGCGGCGTTCAGAAAATTTCCGCGCCGCCGAAAATCGACCTCTCCCCCGGTTCGAGCCCTGCATCGGGGCTTCTTTACGCGGTCGGGTTCCGCCCCTCGGACGTGCGGATCGCCCAACCGGGCGCGGAGGTCGGCCTGCGCGGGATCGTCCGGCGGGCCAGCTTTCTGGGGGCCATGATGGACTACCTCGTCGAGGTGGACGGCGCGACTCTGCGCACGGCCATCGAGACCCACGAGGCCCTGTCCGGAGGGCTGATGTTCCGCGACGGGGACAGTTGCGTCGTCAGCTTCCTCGACCTGCACTGGTTTGACGCCGAAAAACTGACGGGGGTGGTGGAACTGTGAGCGGCATTTCACGAAAACGAGGTTTTGGTGCGGCGCAGATCATCCTCTTTCTGTCCATAGCTATTCTGGTCGTCGTGGTGGCGGTGCCGGTCCTGCTCATCTTCTTCAACGCCTTCTGGGTGAACGGCACTTTCAACGTCCGCGACGTCCTGCGGATCATCGGCGAGCCGGACACGTGGCAGGCGCTGGTCAACTCCCTGATCATCGCCGCGGGGACCACCATCGGCAGCACGATCGTGGGAACGTTCTTCGCCTGGCTGGTGACGCGCACGGACCTGCCCTGCCGGCGTTTCATGAAGGGCATGTTCATGGTCCCCTTCATGCTGCCGTCCTTCATCGGCGCGCTGGCGTGGAAGATGCTGCTCTCCCCGCGGGCGGGGTTCATCAACCGGTTCTTCATGGTCCACTTCGGCCTTTCCGGCCCCATCTTCAACATCTACAGCTACGCGGGCATCATGCTGGTCGAGGTCATGTACCTCTTCCCCTTCGTGTTCATTCAGGTCTGCGGCGCCCTCGAGCGCATGGACCCCACGCTGGAGGAGTCCGCCCGCATCTCCGGAGCGGGGCTCTTCACCATCACTCGGAAGATCACCATTCCCCTCGTGCTGCCGAGCATCCTGTCCGGCGCGCTGCTGATCATGCTTTACTCGATGGCCCACTTCGGGACCGTCGCGGTGCTCGGCATCGAAAACGGCATTTTCAATATACCCACCCTCATCTACCAGCGCATCCACCAGAGCGCGGGGAGCTTCGCCTCCATACGGACCGGAACGGTGCTGGCCACGGTGCTGGTGGTCACGGCCGCCTTCATCATCTGGCTGCAGGGTAAGATTCTGAGCAAGGGGCATTACCAGATCATCGCGGGCAAGAGCTTTCGGCCCATGGAGCTGAAGCTCCGCGCCCTGCGCCTGCCGCTGTTCCTGTTCTGCACGGTCTGGATCGGCTTCACCATCCTCCTGCCCACGGCGGTCATCTTCCTCGTCGGCGGGCTGAAGACCTACGGGCTGGCCTTCACGTGGGAGAACCTCTCCCTCGACAACTATAAATTCATCCTGTTCCGGTACAGGGTCACCCGCGACGCCATATGGAACAGCGTCACGCTGGGGCTTGCCGCGGCGCTCATCACCATGTTCGCGGGGGTCATGATCTCCTGGGTCATCGTCAAGATGAAGGTGCGCGGCAAGGGAATTCTGGAGTTTCTGGGGATGCTGCCCTTTTCGGTCCCAGGCTCGGTCATCGCGCTGGGCGTCATTCTGGCCTGGAGCGGGAAGTACGGCGTCAACCTGTACAACACCGTCTGGATCATCCTTGTGGCCTATATCGCCCGGTACATGGCCTTCTCGCTTCGGGCCAACTCGGCGGCGCTCGAACAGGTGCACGACTCCCTCGTGGAGGCGGCCCGGGTCTCCGGCGCCACCATGTGGCAGGCCCTGAAGGACATCGTGCTGCCCCTGGTGCGGCCGGGAATGCTGGCGGCCTTCTTCCTCATCTTCCTGCCCGCGCTGCGGGAGCTCACGGTGTCCATCATGCTCTACGCGCCCACGACGCGCACCATCGGCGTGGCCATCTACACGCTGAACGAGGACGGCGAAACGGTCATGTCCGCGGCCCTGGCGGGCATCGCCCTCATCATTATCGTGACGGGGCAGCTTCTCGTCGACCGGTTCATCGGCAGAAAAAACGCAGGCTGAAAAGCAACGACGCGGGGCTCCGCCCCTGCACCCCGCAGGGGACGCAGTCCCCTGACCCCGTTAATAAAGATGCGCAGCACTGAGCGGGCTCTGCCCCCATGGACTTTGATTCAGGGGGTTCCAGGGGGGCCAGCGAGGATGCGCAGCACCGAGCGGGCTCTGCCCCCATGGGCTTTAAATCAGGAGGTACCTGGTATGTCTCATGTACGGCTGGTGAACGTGACGAAGCGATTCGGTTCCGTGACGGCGGTCAACGCCCTGAACCTGGAAATCGACAAGGGGGAGTGCTTTTCCATGCTGGGGCCCTCCGGCTGCGGCAAGACCACGACCCTGCGCATGGTGGCGGGGTTCGAGGACCTGAGCGAGGGAGAAATCCATGTGGGAGGACGACTGATCTCCTCGCGCGAGAAGAACTGGTACCTGCCTCCCGAAAAACGCGACTTCGGCATGGTCTTTCAGGCCTTCGCCGTGTGGCCGCACATGACGGTCCGGGAGAACGTGGCTTTCCCCCTGCGCGTTCGCGGGCTTCCCGCCGCGGAGATCGAGAGCCGCGCGAAGGACGCCCTGGCCTCCACCAACCTGCTGTCCGCCGCGGACGAAAGCCCGGCAGACCTGTCGGGCGGCGGCAAACAACGCGTGGCGCTGGCCCGCGCTCTGGCCATCAACCCGGACGTCATGCTCCTCGACGAGCCCCTCTCCAGCCTGGACCCCCACCTGCGCGAGGAAATGCGCTTCGAGATCCGGGACCTGCAGCGCAAATACGGGTTTTCCATCATCTACGTAACCCACGACCAGGCCGAGGCCATGGCCCTGTCCGACCGCATTCTGGTCATGAAGGAGGGCGTCGTCCAGCAGATCGACACCCCGCTGGCCGTCTACAGCAACCCGGTCAACCGGTTCGTGTTCAGCTTCATCGGGCTCTCCAATTTTCTGGACGTGGTCCGCGCGGGCGACCGCCTCGCCTTCCCCGACGGCGGAGAACTGCCCCTGACGTCGCCCCTGCGGGACGCGCGCCTTTCTCTCGCCAGCCGCCCCTCGGAGATCGACTTCTGCGAGCCCGGGAAGGGAGACCTGAACGGCATCGTCAGCCGCAGGTCCTTCCTCGGCGAAATCATCGACTGCCGGATAAAAACGGGCGGAGGGGAACTGCGCGTCCAGAAAGGCCGGCGCGCGCCCGCCCCCGACGTGGGGAAATCCTGCGGCCTGAAGCTGCTGCGCCCCTTCTGGTACGCGGAAACAGAGGCGACAAAATCAGGCTGAGCGAGGTGAGGTGCGCCGGATGAATGCGCCGGGCCGATGTTGACAGAATGACCTCTCAGGTGTTAGATACAAATGCAAAAGAAACTCCCGAGGCGTTGGGAAACGGGTGAAAGTCCCGTGCGGCCCCGCCACTGTAACCGTGACGAATTCGCATGTTTTCCGCCACTGAACCTGGTTCTATGTTTGGGAAGGCGCGAACGAGGATGAACGGAAGCCAGGAGACCGGCCCGGGAACGATGGAGGTGGTTTGCGTGGGCGAACTTTCCGAATTCTGACGTAATGCTTGTGAAGGGTATTTGCGGAAGAGGGGAGGGACGCGGCGAATGCGTCCTTTTTTTGTGTTTGTGTGACGAAATTCAGGAGGTCCTGTCTTGTATAAAAATGTGATGTTTGCGCTGACGCTGGCTCTGTTGTGCATGGGCGCGCTGCCCGCCTCTGCGGCGGAGGAAGTTCCCGGGAAAAAGGGAATCCTGCTGGTGGCGTTCGGGACGTCGATGCCGGAGGCCACGGGCGCGATCGAGTCCCTGACGAACGCGACGAAGGCGGCCTTCCCCGACGTCGAGGTGAGGGTCGCCTACACCTCCAACATCATCCGGCGCAAACTGAAGAGGGAGCAGGGCGTCGAGATACCCACGCCGCCCGAGGCGCTGGCCGCGATGAACGACGACGGCTTCACGGACGTCTCCGTGCAGCCGATGCACATCATTCCGGGGGAGGAGTACGACGACCTGAAGGGCGTCGTCGACGCGTTCGCCTCGCTGCGGGGCAAGTACGGATTCCGACGCCTCGTCATCGGGCGTCCGCTGCTTTCGAACGTGGAGGACTGCGCGATCATGGCGGGAATCCTGACGCGCCGCTTCGGGGACAGGCTTGCCCCGGGCAAAGCCGTCGTCCTGATGGGGCACGGGACGCCCCACATGGCCAACGCGATGTACAGCGAGATGCAGGCCGCGATTACCCGTGCGTCGGACCGCATCTTCCTCGGAACGGTCGAGTCGACGCCCACGTTCGACGACGTGCAGGCCGCTCTGAAGAAGGCTCGCGCAAAGACCCTGATTCTGGCCCCCTTCATGATCGTCGCCGGCGATCACGCCAACAACGACCTTGCCGGAGCGGACGACCCCGAATCCTGGCTGTCTCAGTTCAAAAAGGCGGGTTACGGGATTGAGACCGACCTCGTCGGGCTCGGTCAGTACCCGGAAATCGCGAAGCTCTTCGTCGGGCGCGTCGCTGAGCTGCTGAAACAGGAGTAAAGCAGAAAACTGAATCAGAATACCGAGCAGAAGAAGGTTGATTTGAAGGTTGATTTTTTGAAGGTTGATTTGTCGGATTCGGCGACGGCCCTTCGGGAGCATAATCGCATTGTCCGCAGGCGCTTTGGGCGGCTTGCGGCGGTGGGGCTCTGCATCCTGTCCGTCGTCGTCTTCCGGCGTCTGACGCAGGGGGACTGGGCGATTTCTTCCTCCCGGGTTCTCGAACTTCTGTCTCCCTTCCTGAGCGAGGCGGAGCGGGCGACCCCCGAGGCGATCGTCGTGCGGTCGGTGCGGCTGCCGCGCCTGCTCGCGGCGCTGGGGACGGGAGGGCTTCTGAGCGTCTCCGGCGCCGTCCTTCAGGGCCTTCTGGTCAACCCTCTCGCCGAGCCCTACACGCTGGGCATCGCGGCGGGGGCGGCCTTCGGCGGGGCGCTGGGCTTCATGGCGAACTCCCTGCTGGTCGGGCCCTGCGCCTTTGCGGGGGCGCTCTTCGCGCTTCTGGCGGTGCAGACCATCGCCTGGCGGTCGGGCGGAGGACGGGAGCGTCTGGTTCTGGCGGGCATTGTCGTCAACGCATTTCTGTCCGCCGGGGTGACCTTTCTGAAGGCGATCGCCGACGACAGGCTGGGCGCCATCGTCCTCTGGCTGATGGGCAGCTTTGCGGGGGCCTCGCCCGGGGCGGCGCTGGTGGTGTGGGCGGCCGCGGTCTGCACGGTCGTGCCCGCGTGGATCTGGGGCCGCCAGCTCGACGCCGTGTCGCTGGGCGAGGAACGCGGCGTTCTGCTGGGCGTCGACGAACGACGGCTGCGCGCGACGCTGCTCTGCCTCGTCTCGCTGGGGACGGCAGCGGCGGTCGGCTCGTTCGGGATCATCGGCTTCGTCGGGCTTGTCGTGCCGCACCTTCTGCGGCTCACGATCGGTCCGTCGCACCGGCCGCTGCTGATCCTCGCGTTTCTTGGCGGAGCCTGCCTGACGGCGCTGGCCGACGGCGCCGCGCAGAACCTTGGCGAGCTGCCCGTCGGCGTCCTGACCTCCATGATCGGCGGACCGTTCTTCTGCTGGCTGCTGCTGCGCAGGGAGGCGAACCGGTGAACGCGGAGTACCGTTTTTCCGGGCTCTCCGCCGGATACGACGGCGTTTCCGTGCTGCACGAGCTCTCCGGGGCCATTCGCCCCGGCGTTCTTACCGCGCTGATCGGGCCAAACGGCAGCGGCAAGAGCACCTTTCTGAGGGTTCTCGCCGGACTGTTGCCCTGTCGGGGAACCCTGCTCCTCGCGGGGCGCGACCTCCGCCGTATGCCGAGAGGAGAGCTCGGACGGCTCGTGGGGGTCGTCCCCCAGCAGATACGCATGGCCTCTCCGTTCACGGTCTGCGAGGCCGTGGCGCTGGGACGCCTGCCGCATCAGGGCCTGACGGCGGGCCGTTCGGCGGAAGACGAACGGCGGCTTCTGCGGGCTGTAGCCCGTACGGACGTCGAATATCTGTTGCTGCGGCCGGTGACGCGCCTGTCCGGCGGAGAGACGCAACGCGTCATGCTGGCGACGGTGCTGGTGCAGGACCCTCCCGTGATATTGCTGGACGAGCCCGTTTCGGCGCAGGATCCGCGACGGACGGTGCTCGTGTTTTCCCTGCTGAGGGAGCTGACCGCCGAGGGGCGCACGATCGTCGCCGCGGTGCACGACGTGAACCTGGCCGTCGCGTTCGCCGACGCCTTTCTGGCGATGAAGGACGGCCGCATCGTGGTTGACGCCCCGATATCGGAGCTGGACGGCAGGCTGCTTCAGGATCTCTACGGGGCCTCGTTCGAGGCCTATATTTCGGAACGGGGGAACAGGACATGGCACGTCGCCACAGATGTGCGCCGATGATAAACGCAATCCGCGCCGCAATATTTTTGATCGCGGCCGCCCTGCCGGCACTGCTGTGCGGCCCGGCGCACGCGGCCTCCCCGCACCCTGCGCCCCTGCGCATCGTCTCCCTCTACCCCGGGCACACGGACAACATCGTGGCGCTGGGGGCCGGAGACCGCCTGGTCGCCGCCTCGCGGGACGATGGTCCCGCTTTTTTGCCTTTTTTGCCTGGTTCGCCTGGTTCGCCTGGTTCGCCCGACCTGCCGCGCCTGCCGCCCAGAGTCGACGCGGAGGCCGTGCTGGCGTTTCGTCCCGACGCGGTGTTTCTGCGCTCTCTGGTGGAGCGGATGAACCCGCACCTGACGGAGGTGCTGGAGCGCGCGGGCGTCGCCGTCCACGTCATCGACCCGCCGTCATGGGATGAATTTGAGGGTTACCTGACGCGCCTGGCCGGAATTTTGGGGACGGACCCGGAGGAGGCGCGCCGCAGGCTGGCCGCCGCCCGCGGGGCCGTCGCGGACGCGGCAAAAACGGCCGCCGTAAGGGGAATGAGGGCCCCGAGGGTCTTCCTCGAGGCCACGTCGAAGGAGCTCCACACCTGCGCTCCCGACTCCTGGGCGGCGCGTCTGATACGGTTGTCGGGGGGCGTCAACGCGGCATCCTCCGCGACGCCGCTTCGCGAGGGCAGCGCTCTCGCGTCCTGGGGCGTGGAGCGCGTTCTGGCGACGGCGGAGAGCCTCGACGTCTATCTGGTGCAGCAGGGCCCGATGAACGCCGCCTCGCCGGAGGAGATTCGTTCCCGTCCGTGGGGGGCGGTTCTGAAAAACGTCTCTCTCGCCGCCGTCCCTGAGAGGCTGCTCAGTCGTCCGTCGCTTTTGGGCCTGGAAAAGGGCGGCGCGCTGCTGACGGAAATTTTCGGCTCGGCCGCCTCCTCTGCGGGCCCGGGATCGGAGTGATTCCCATAAAGTTCATCGCCGTGGGCGTCGGGCCCGGGGACCCCGACCTGATCACGATAAAGGCCCTGAAGGTCATCGAGGCCGCGGACCTCGTTCTCGTGCCCGTGTCGGGCGAGGGCCGCGCGAGCGTCGCCGAAACGATCGTGCGGGCCCATCTGAAGAACGTCGAGGCCGTTCCCGTGGTCTTCCCCATGACGCGGAACG
>JAISSA010000124.1 GCA_031273365.1 Synergistaceae bacterium | reverse complement strand
CGTCAGTTGATCAGGGTTTTGATCCTCTCCAGGCGTCCAGACCATCGGATGAGCTGTCTAGGGGTATCCCCCGAAAGGGTCTCTCACGGGCGTCCTCGCTGCCGGTCGTCATGCCCGTCCCTCCGAAAGAATGCGAAAGAATGTTTCTCATAATCGTCAGTCCCTCTATTCCACTCTCCATATTGGGCAGGCCGCGTCAGGCAGGAGGTCGTGGATCGTCTCGACTCCCTCGCGGCTCCAGAGGGCTTCCAGGCTCAGGCTCCAGACCTCGAGCGGCGCGCCCGGGCCCGGCAAGGGCCCGCCCGAATGGGGCAAGGCGCTCTGCGCACCGCAGGGCGTCACATTCGTTCTCGTAAACGTAAACGAGCCAGTTGATGCCATCCTGATCCAGGCTGTCCCGGTCTACGTAACCCGGCAGGTACATGCGCCGCAGCATCGTCAGAAACATGTGAAACTCGCCCAGCGTCGTCAGGAGGGCAGGGACGTTTTCGGGCGGATCAGGCGGAGGCGCGAAAAAAAACAGAAAACGATCCGTGTTCAGCAGTCCGCAGGGGTCGCCGGGCAGCTTCGGGAAATGGGCGTAGGCCTGGAAGTCGTAACGGCTTTTATACAGCAGGTCGGCCTCCATCACCCGTCCGCGCGGCACGTTCTCGCTCATCCAGGCCGCGAGGCGACCGGGCGCCGGCGGCGACTCCTCGCGCGCCGTCAGGCCGACGAGAGGGAAATCGCGCGCCATGTTCACAAATACGGGGTGCTCCGGGTAGCGCCAGGAGAGTTTTTTTGCGGACCCGGCGTCGGCTTCGTCGAGGGTGCTGAAAAGCTCCTCGTCCCGCAGGTCGGGGACCACGAACCGAAAGGGTTTGCAATACTCCTTAAGGCCCCACCTCTGAAGGTGACGCCTGTCCAGGAGCATCTGCAGCAGGGTGCGGTTCGCCTCGCGCCGCCTGTCCCCCGCGCCGGGGAGGCCTGGCCGCAGGGGCAGAAAAAACTCCTCCGCCGCGAGCCGGAAACGCTCCGCTCCGGCGCGCGTCAAAAAATAAACCTCTCCGTCCCTCGCCAAAAGCCCTTCTTCGAGAAGCCCTTTCAGCTTGTCCCCTGAGCCCGGCTCGACCAGTTCCGCCATCGTCTCCGTCCAGCAGGATCGCCCTTCGTCGAACAACAGCAGGACGTCTTCAACATCTGCGACATTCACGACGCATTCCTCCTCAACAGTGTTGTCAGCATAATACAGGAAAAATCGTAAACAGGTTCAGTCAGCGATCACTTTAGCGTTTTTTGCCATTCATAATCATACTTCGCGCTATTTACGACGAATTTGTTCCTTCATTATTGGAGACAGGCAAGTTTTTCGTCGAGGTGCATCGGGTCTCCTGACAGAAAATCAGCCAATTTACCCATTCTCCACCAATAAGGCTTGCCGTAGACTTTTAGCCGTTAAAAATAAAGAAAGGAGGATACCTGCATGAGGTGTTTCGTGTATACCTGAGTCCGTTTTATGGCAGCATGTGGAACATGCGTATGGTTTTCAGGAGCGGACAACGGGCAGGTATTCTCTATACTTTCCATCTCCGTTCAAGTGAGATAATCTTTTCCGTTTTCTGTTCCCGACCGTGGAAGACTTCAAAACTTCAGGAAGGCAGCGTTCACCTGTTCGCTTTCATGAAGAGTTGACGCCTGATCTGGAATGTTGAATTTATCCTGTTTATCTCTCCAGGTTCGAAGACCGTTGTTTTCAAATGTTTTCAAATTTGTGGCGTTAATACACTTTGGGGGTGTTGATATGGCCGACTACAGGACGATGTGGGCGGATCTGGGTATGGATCTGGAGACGCACGACCTGCTTTGCGAGGTATTGCCGGTGGCGTTTGGGGACGTCTATCTTTCTCAGCAGAACAGACCGGAGGGCATGGGCTACTACAACTTCGTGGTGTCCGAAATTCACGGCGTGCGCCCGGCGGAGCTGATCGAACACCAGAAGAAGGGCGGAAAAGTGCTGGGCACTTTCTGCATCTACGTGCCGGACGAGGTCGTTTTCGCGGCGGGGGCCATCGCGACGGGGCTCTGCGGCGGCTCGCAGTTTTGGGTGCCCGGCGGAGAAAAAGTGCTGCCGGCGGCGACCTGTCCGCTGATCAAGGCCTCGGTGGGGGCGCGGCTCGATCGTACCTGCCCGTTTTTCAGGATCGCGGACATGTACATCGGGGAGACCACCTGCGACGGCAAGAAGAAGGCGTGGGAAATCCTTGCGGAGGACGTGCCCGTCCACGTGATGGACCTGCCGCAGATGAAGCGGCCCAGGGACGTCGCGGCATGGGCGGAGGAGATCAGAACGCTGATCGCCAGGATGGAGGACTTCACGGGCAACAAAGTCACGGCGGAATCGCTGGGGGCGGCGATAAAACTGATCAACGACAAGCGCCGCGCTCTGGGGCGGCTCTATGCCCTGCGCAGGGCCGACAACCCGCCCATCAGCGGCAAAGATGCTCTGCTGATTTCGCAGATCGCCTTTTACGACGACCCCGTTCGATTCGCCGAGATGACAAATAAGCTCTGTGACGAACTCGATCAGCGCGTGAAAGACGGCATCGGCGTGTACGAAAAGGGCGCAAAGCGCATCGTGTTCAGTGGAACTCCCATGGCCATACCGAACTGGAAGCTGCACCACATCGTCGAGACGAGCGGCGCGGCGGTCGTCGCGGAGGAGGCCTGTACGGGCGTGCGCTACTTCGAGAACCTGGTGGACGAGGGGCAGACCACGCTGGAGGGGCAGATCAACGCGCTGGCGGAGCGCTACATGAAGATCAACTGCGCCTGCTTCACGCCCAACGCGGCCCGCGTGGACGACATCAAACGCCTTGTCCGCGAGTATAAGGCGGACGGAGTGATCGACATCAACCTGAAGTTCTGCACACTGTACGACATCGAGGGATATCAGGTCGAAAGGGCGCTCAGGGAGGCGGGCATACCCTGCCTCGGGCTGGAGACGGACTATACTGACGAGGACGCGGGGCAACTGCGCACGCGCATCGGCGCCTTCCTTGAAATGCTTGGCAGCGATTGACCGAATGAATGAATGGCTGATGGATTGACGGATGGAAGCCGGGCGGATATGGTACGTGCTGTTCCCCAATCATACGCAGGGCCTGTTGCTCGACAGGCTGCTCAGGGGCGCCGGCATTCGCGCCGCCATCGTGCCGACGCCGCGCGCGCTGAGTAAAAGCTGCGGCATGGCGCTGCGGGTGGACGAAGAATCGCTGCCTGCCGTCCGGCTGATCGTAAATGAGAATAGGATTGAAATACTGGACATCGCTTCCCTGCCGGACGACATAAACCCCGGCAGAGACAAATATTGTTAAAGGATGCGGATTGAGACGGGCGTTTTCTCAGGAAGCCCGTTGAATGGGGAGGGAAAGTTGGAAGGGAAAATGGCGAACTGCGTTGGAGTGGACATAGGCTCCACGGCCGCGAAGGCCGTCGTGATCGGCGAAGATGGCGAG
>JAISSA010000120.1 GCA_031273365.1 Synergistaceae bacterium | reverse complement strand
GCAACTGCTGCCATAGCCCAGTATGCCTGCAATCTCGTACTCCGACGTGAGACTGAGCTTTTCACCCCTGTTAATGATTTTGCCTTCGCGATTGTCTCCCATGTTTTTTCTTCTCCTTTCTTTTATTGGATTTCATGTTCGAAGCCGAGCCACTCAAAATTTCAGGCGTCTGCGTCTGCGGGACACCTGCCGCTCCAGTGGCTCTATTCTTATCCGTAATAGCCTGGATTCTCCCGTAAATCTCTTCGTATTGTTTTTTCCAGTCTGCAAATCTTCTATCGAATCGCTTTCTCAGACCGGGGATTTTATCAATCAGTCGAGGAATTGGCCTGACCAGCTCCATATCACGCAGCTGTCCATGAAGTTTCTCCAGTGCATCCCAATCTGGCATCTGCGTCTCGTCATTGGCCTTCCGGGCCTCAGATGAGTTGCTCAGCGCCTCCTCGGAGTCCTCAACGCTCACAGGCTTATCGTCGCTCAACATCCTGACGACTTCCTCCATTGTGGGGCGGTTTTTTATCTTCTCCCTGTTTTTGACGACGTTACTATCATCTTTGCTGCACATTCGCTCCAGAAAAGGCCACCATTCAGCGCCAAACTCATCGGCGTATTTCTTTTTCAGTTCTCCGGTAATGGTCACGTTTTTATCATTTCCCGTGTCGCTGCCGACGGTTCTCATCTCATCCAGAATATCCATGAACAGAACGCCCAGAGAGTAGACGTCCCATTTCCCCCAGTCCGTGTCCTCGTTAATCTCATCCGGCGGCATGTATCTTCCCGATCTGTTTTTCAGGAAAGCTCTGAGCGTACATTGATCATCAATCTTCGCGAGATAAAAATTGATGATCCTGGGAACCAGACGTCCTTCTACTTCATCTATTACAATCGCATTGTCCGACAGTATCCGATGGTAGATCGGAGGGGCCGCCTGCTGGAGCCTGCACAGGCCTGAGGCGATTATTCTGCAGAATTCTTTTTTGGTGAGCCTTAACTCTCCTTTTTCAAACAATTCTTTATTGAGTCTCAAAGGTTTTTGATTAAAAATATAAACAAGTATACCGTGTTCGTGCAGGTTTTCAATAGATTTTATCGGCGGCAGACCACTGGTCGCATCATTGTTGTGGGCGATCGTATCGACTGAAGTCAGCCGTTCCACACGGGCTTTGCGTTGCCTGAATTCATACGGAGTCCTGCTGTTGTCTGCAGGGTAGAGGTAAAGTATCCCGTGCTTGTCGGCGTTTTGCACCTCGTATACCTGCAAACCGATTCCGCCGTCTTGCAGGTATGACTTTTCAGCTATTTTTTTGTAGTCATTTATTGGTATTATCGTCTCATCAAATTTTTCAATTCCACTCACAGAGCTGCAATACCGTTGACTGATTTCTTCGTGGAAAGCCTCCAGGATTTTCAACAGGTTTGAGTGGGTGGCAGGTACAATTGTTTTCACAATATCCCTGCAATTATCTTTACCCAAATTTTTTAAAACTTTTGCTAAGGTGCCGGAATCAAAACGCATATCTTCACGATCGTCATGCGCTATGGCATTAGCCATAAAACGTATTGCAATCTCCAGTGCCAGGTTCGCATTGCCCTTTATTTTTTCTTTTATTTTTTCTTTTTTTGTCTCTATTTCCAGGTCTACGTTCACTTCTTTTCCCCGAAATAACTCTGAATTTCCCCCCAAATTTCTTATTCTCTCGCCAAGCACCCTGCCGCTTTCCGGCGAATAGACCCGAATTTCATGTTCGATCTGAAACATCGAAACGTAATTTTCCAGCGCTTTGCGAGTGGACGTTGCGGCTGTGTCTCTGTTAGTCCAAAAATGCTTTTCTGCCTCGCTGAGATTCTCGTACAGTTTGTCCCTGTGAGCCCACCAGTTCTGATTTTTCTCTCTTTTGACCAAGTTGGCATAGGTGTTTGCCGCAAGTTCTAACTCTTTGATAAACTCAAAGTTTCCTTCCATAAAAATTTCTCCCTTCCTGAGAATATCGGTAGCTATGGCCCGGCGTTAACCTGTTATGTCGAGTAAAATAAAACTAATATTATCCCGGCATTCGGTATTCATGACTTCACTCCAAAGGCGATGAGCGGCATCCTGCAAAGACGGAACGATGGTGCACTTCTCGATTTGCTTCTTTGGTAAAGTTTCCCAGATGCCATCGCAACAGATGAAAAAACGACTCGACGACCTGACTTCAACACGTCTGAAACATAGCTCCACCGGCTCACCTCTCGCCTGAAGAGCTGCAGTGACAATGTTTTTCCTGGGGTGGGTTCGCATTCCGTCTTCGGAGAGTACCCCGTCGTCAAACAATGTCTGTACGCAGGAATGGTCGTGCGTCAGTTTCGCCATAATTCTCTCTTCCACATGATAAACACGACAATCTCCGCAGTTGAACGCGAGTACCTCTTTGCACTCCAGAGACGCCGTCCGTTTCATCGTCATATCGCCTGGAAGCGCCTCACCCATTCCGCCTGGAATCACAAGGAGCCCAGCCAAAGTCGCGGCCATTCCGCTCAGCCAGGGTTCATATTTCGCCATCTTCGTCATTTTATCCTGAATGTGGTTCATTTCGCCAGTAATGCAAATTTCAGATGCGGGTGTGGTGAGAAGTCGCTCCGCCATCTCCGCCAAAATTATTTGGCAGGCTATCCCACCGGCATTATGTCCGCCCGCTCCATCGACCACTGCGAGAAGTCCACAATCTTCACGAAGCTCGCGGGATGTAATCACCGGTGCCGTCATATTCCCTTCCATGACTATTTCTCCGTCCAGAAAAAGGCCGTCCTGATTAACTGACCTGACCTTTCCGGGATGTGTGCAGTATGCGCAGTTAACCTTCATTTTCCAAAGCCCTTTCCAGTGGTAAATTTTAATGTCATTCAAATTCTTCAATATTATAAGAGCACCAGGGGAATTTTTGCATGGAGCGACGAAGGTACAAAAAAGGCATCCGTTTTTCCCGTCACTTTCCCCTGCCTCAATATCGAAACTTTTAGTGATCTGCTACTATAATCAGTACAGGTTGTGAAGAACAGGCAGGTGCGATATATGACAGTCGATGAGCAATTTTGGAAAAAATTCCTCTACGCTCTCCCGCTGAAAACCCCCGAAGGTTACGGAGAGTCCTTCAAAAAAACCGATCTCGCGGAAAGTATCGGGGAAGGGGAAACGGAACTCATCCTCGACGTGCTGGAAAGTATTTTCATTAAACTGGGGATACTGGATACGGATCTTCTTTTCAGGGGAGAATGGGCGTTCGTTTCTTATTCCGCCAGGCTCTTCTGCTGTTCTTACGTTGCTACGCTCGCCGGTTTGGGCGGGCCTTTTTTCGACGCTTCTTTCTGGCGCGAACCACACAACGCCGCACGCTCCGACCTGCTCGGCAGGATGGAAGGAAACCGGAACGAAAATGGCAAACACGCTTTACCCCTTAGAGTCAACAGAGTCGCCTGGACCATTATAACCAGAGGGGAATACGTCTTGCTTTGCCCGAGAGAGATCCTCAGCCAGGATCGGGATCGCGCGGTCAACGGAGGATACGTGCTCCCCGGAGGGAGGATGGACATCAAAGACCTGGAGGGGATATCCGAAGGAGAGGCGATGCGGTTTGTGTACGGAATCCCCGACGCTCCTTCTGAGGTAAGCGAGAAGCAACTCGACAATGCTTTTTGCAAAACTCTGGAACGGGAACTCAGGGAAGAACTCGACGACCTGCGTCACGGCGAAGACTACGAAATCGAAGGCCATGGCGACCTGGAACCGTATATCGGAGTGTACGGGGCCAGCGACAGACGCGTGGAAACGGAGACTCGCATACGCCTGTTCACCATTCGGCTCAAACCTTCGGGTATTCTGAAACTTGCCCGGGGGACAGGAGAAGAACGCCACGGGTGGCAGTGGGTTCGGCGTAACGATCTGGGGAAGGAGATGGCGAGTGGCAGGGCGTTTCTTGCCGCTTTCAGGAGCGATTGGAACTGCTTTTACGACCCATCGAAAAGCGAGGATGTCGAGAGGGCTTTTAAGGGCAATGGCAATGTCCAGGCCGTCATTCTCCCGCTTACTCAGGAAGAGAAGCTGACGCTCGTCCTGAGAGGAAATCACAAACGTGAAATAGCCCTGCCGGACGAGAATTCCGTCAGGCTATTGCTCTATCTGGGGTGGTCGGCAAGGGGGTTTTTCTGCGATGAAGAAGGAGGAAACAGGCACATCGGATGGGGCTGGGTGGAATTCAATGACGTTTACAAAGATGCAGCAGAAAATTTGAAGCGTTACTTAAAGGAAGCTGAACCCGAACACGATATCCTGCTTTTCTGCGAGGGAAAGTGCCGCCTGTTTCAACCATCGAAGGAAATATATTTTTCCCCTGCCCTTTTCGAAGGCTGGCTTTCCATCCGCGAGGGCGAGAACGGTAACCTGCAACTCTTCAGAAAGGGAAAGAGACTGCCAGGCCTCTGCATATGGAAAGAAACCGCTAAAGACTTCCCATTGTCGGAAAGCGCAACGAAAAACCTGAAGGCGCTCAACGATAAAAACGACGTGAATCACGAAACATTGGCGAACGACGCCCACGATGTATTAAACAACGTGTCGCCCGTTGCTTCTTCGCAAACTTTGACCGAGGCGGTGCGTTCCCTGGGACTGAGACAACTGTACGCCTCGACGAAGGGAAAATACGCGATTACGATTCCGTTAAACACGAATGAGGAAGCCGCGAAGCTGTAGACGACTCTCCCCAAGGGATGTCACAAGCAACGGAAGGTCGGCCGCTCAACTAACTGGACGGTCTCCTGCCCGATCCGGGGCGGAGCCCCGTGCAGCCTCATCGGTCGTGTCTCCGCTCCAGTTCGGCCCGAACGTCGTTCCAGGAGAGGCCCCGTTCGACGAGAACGACGGAGAGGTGGTAGATCAGGTCGGACGCCTCGTACACGAGTTCGCCGGGGTCGGGGTTTTTGGCCGCGATGATGACCTCTGCGGATTCCTCGCCGATTTTCTTCAGCATCTTGTCGATGCCCTTTTCGAAAAGATACCCCGTATAGGATCCCTCCTTGGGGTGGACGCGGCGGTCCTCGATCACCGCCTGGAGGATCGAAAGAATATCGTGCTCGCGTGACCGTTCAGGCTCGGAGGGGCAGAGCGGGCAAACGCGCGGGGCCTGAACGGGCACGTTTCCCTGCCCGGCGGGGATCCCGGTCCCGTCGAGCGCGCGGTAAAAGCAGCTTCGATTGCCGGTGTGGCAGGCGGCGCCGGTTTGCTCCACCAGCAGGACAAGCGCGTCGTCGTCGCAGTCGCGCAGAATCTCCCGGACGTGCTGAAAATGACCGGACGTCTCTCCCTTCAGCCACAGGCAGCGCCGTGAACGACTGTAGTAATGGGCTTTTCCCGTCTCAATGGTTTTGAGGAGGGCCTCCCGGTTCATCCAGGCCAGCATCAGCACCTCCCGCGTCTCGCTATCCTGCGCCACCGCGGGAATCAGCCCCGCAGCGTCGAACGCAAGGTCGTCGGGGTCGAAGTTTTTCGGGTCAAAGTTTTCGAGGCTCATGGCGGCCTCAGGACATTCTCATGGGAATGTCGCGGTTTTTCAGATATTGCTTGAGCTCGGCGATCTCGAGTTCACCGAAATGAAACAGGGACGCGGCCAGCGCGGCGTCGGCCTTCCCGGCGGTAAACGCTTCGTAGAAATGCTCCTTCGTCCCCGCGCCGCCCGAGGCGATGACGGGAATCCCTGCCGCGTCCGAGACCGCCGCCGTGAGCTCGATGTCGTAGCCGTCTTTGGTGCCGTCGCGGTCCATGCTGGTGAGCAAAATTTCGCCCGCGCCGAGGCGTTCCGCCTCCCGTGCCCACTCCACGGCGTCCCTGTCCGTCCGTATGCGCCCTCCGTTCAGGTACACGTCCCAGCGCCCGCCCTGAGAGGCACGTTTTGCGTCGATGGCGACGACGACGCACTGGCTGCCGAAAAAGGTCGCGACCTCCGCGATCAGCTCCGGCCGCGCGAGCGCCGCGGAGTTGAGGGAAATTTTGTCCGCGCCGGCGTTCAGAATCTTCCGGACGTCGTCGGCGCTGCGGATGCCGCCGCCGACCGTCAGCGGAATGAAAACCCGCTCCGCCGTCCTGCGGACGAGGTCGACGATGGTGTCCCGCCCCTCGTGGGAGGCGGTGATATCGAGAAAGACGAGTTCATCCGCCCCGGCCTCGTTGTACGCGCCGGCAATGTCGACGGGATCGCCGGCGTTTTTCAGGTTTACGAAGTTCACGCCCTTCACGACGAATCCCCCGGAAACGTCGAGACATGGGATAATTCTTCTGGTCAGCATATGCGATACCCTCCCTTATTGCTTATCGCTCCCGGTCATGTTTACAGATATCGATGGCCTCTCTCAGGTTGATGGTTCCCTCGTACAGGGCCCTGCCGACGATGGCGCCGTGGACGTCGATTGTCTTCAGCTCGCGCAGGTCCGAGAGCGACGCGATGCCGCCCGAGGCGATGACGTCAATGCCTCCGAGATCGACGAGTTCCTTTGTGGCGGCGAAGTTCGGCCCCTCCATCATGCCGTCCTTCGCGATATCGGTGAAGACCACGGTCCGTACCCCCATGTCCCTCATCCGCTTGCAGAACTCCACGGCCCGAATCGAGCTGACCTCGCCCCATCCCTCCACGGCGACGTATCCGTCCTTTGCGTCGATGCCGACGACGATCCTTTTTCCGTAGACGCGGACGGCGGTCTGCAGGAATTTCGGGTCCTTCAGGGCGGCCGTCCCCATGACGACGCGACTGACGCCAAGCCCGACCTTTCTGCCGATGTCCTCCATGCCGCGGATCCCTCCGCCGAGCTGGACGGGGATGGATACCGCACGCAGGATCGCGGCCACCGCCGCCTCGTTCCCCGCTTCCCCCGTCCGCGCAGCGTCGAGGTCGACGACGTGAAGGAAGGAACTTCCGGCCCTTTCCCATTTGAGGGCCTGTTCGGCCGGGTCTCCGGCGAAGACCGTCTCCCGGTTGAAATCCCCCTGCGTCAGGCGCACGCAGCGTCCATTTCTGATGTCAATGGCGGGGAAAAGAATCAACAGTCCAGCCTCCGGTCGCCGCAACTGCTATATAACTCGCGCCCCGAAAGGCTCTGCGCGGTTTGGGTTCCAGCATGGCAAAGTTTTTCAGAATTTTCATGCCCTGAGCGCCGCTTTTTTCAGGGTGAAACTGCACCGCGTAAACGTTGTCCCGCTCCACTGCCGCCGTCAGGTCCGTACCGTAAAATGTGGAGGCCGACACGCAGGCGGGGTCGGTTTCCACGCGGTAGGAATGGACAAAGTAGACGTAAGGCCGTTCGGACTCGGAGACACGGCCGCCATCGTGAAAAATATCGCTCTTTTTGTGAAGGCTCAGACAGTTCCAGCCAACGTGGGGGATCTTGATCGTCTCTCCGGAGGCGAGGCGGTCGGGAATGCGGGTCACCTTTCCGGGCAGGATGCCGAGGCCCCGGCATACTCCGTTCTCCTCTCCGATTTCGAACAGAAGCTGCATGCCCAGGCATATTCCCAGGAAGGGCTTGCCCCGGGCAATTTCAGCTCTGATTTTCGAGGGCCACCCCTGACGCCTCAGAGTGCGGATGGCGCTCTGGAAGGCCCCGACGCCGGGCAGCACGACGCTCTTTGCGCGGTCCAGCTCGTGGGGCGCCGTCGCGATGAAAACCTCGAATCCGAGGCTGCGAAAGGCGTTTTCGACGCTTCTCAGATTACCCATACCGTAGTCGATAATTCCAATCACTGTAAACAGCTCCTTATCGTAAAACAATGTCGACAACCTAAAGCAAAGACCACGGGGCTCCGCCCCGCACCCCGCAGGGGACGAGTCCCCTGACCCCGTTTAAATTTTCTGCATCCGGAGCGTCAGGGGTTTCAGGGGGGCCAGCGAAGCCCAAGGCTGAGCGGGCTCTGCCCCCCTGATTCAAATCTTTGCGAGTCCCCTGACCCCGTTTAAATTTTCTGCATCCGGAGCGTCAGGGGTTTCAGGGGGGCCAGCGAAGCCCAGGGCTGAGCGGGCTCTGCCCCCCTGATTTAAATCTTTGTGAGTCCCCTGACCCCGTCAATTTATAACAACACTCTCTTTATTTTTTTGTAAAAACTTCGATCAATCCAGCACGCCTTTTGTCGAGAGCACGCCGACGACGCGGGGGTCGACGCGGGTCGCGGCGCTCAGCGCGCGTCCGAAGGCCTTGAAAAGGGCCTCCGCGATGTGGTGCCCGTTTTTCCCCGCCAGAACGCGGAGGTGCAGATTCAGACCGGCGTGCAGGCACAGCGCCCGAAAAAACTCCTCGATGGTCTCCGTATCCATGTCCCCGATTCGCGGGGCTGGGAAGGAGCCGTCGAACACAAGACAGGGACGCCCCGAGACGTCCAGAGCGCACAGAACGAGGGCCTCCTCCATGGGCAGGATCTCGTGTCCGTAACGGGCGATGCCCTCCTTCTTGCCCAGCGACTCCGCCAGCGCCCTGCCCAGCACGATCCCCACGTCCTCGACGGTGTGGTGGCAGTCCACGCGGAGGTCACCCTCCGCCCTCAGGTCGAGGTCGAAAAATCCGTGCCGCGCGGCGAGCGTCAGCATGTGATCGAAAAAACCCACGCCGGTCGAGACGCTGACGTTTCCCGCGCCGTCCAGACAGAGCGAGAGAGCGACCTTCGTTTCGCCGGTCTCGCGTCTCACCTCGGCTCCGCGCCGCACAGCACCTCGACCACCTTTCCGTTTTGTTCCGCCGTCCCCACGGAAATGCGCGTGCAGGTGACCCTGTCCGCCCCGGGGTACCTTCTGACGAAGATTCCGTTTTCTTCAAGCAGCGCGCCGACGTCGCGCTCACTCCGGACGAGAAGAAAGTTTGCGTCCGAGCGCGAGACCTCGAGCCACGGGATTTTTTCGAGCTCCCGGTAAAGCTCCTCGCGCCGCTCGTTCAGATGCGCGACGCGCACGGAATATTCCTGCCATTCCTCGATCGCCCAGGTCGCCAGCAGCTGCGAGAGCGTCGGAAGGTTGAAGGGCGGCTTCGCCCGATCGAGGGCGTCGATCGCCTCCGCAGCCGCCACGGCGTAGCCCACGCGCGCTCCGGCCAGCCCGAACGCCTTCGAGAACGTGCGCAGCACGATCATGTTCGGGTAATCCCGGATTCGCGGGATCATGGTGGGCCTCGCAAATTCTCCGTAGGCCTCGTCGACGACCACGAGGCATCGGACGTCGGAGAGCACGGAACAAATTTCTCCCTCCGTCAGGCTTTGTCCCGTCGGGTTGTTGGGAGAGCAGAGAAAAACGACCTTCACGCGCGGATCAGAGGCCGCCCGAACGATCTCCGCGACGTCGCCGTCCCGAAGCGGAACCTCGCGGACCTTCCCGTGGTTCAGCCTCGCTGAGACGGCGTACATGCCGAATGTGGGCTTCAGCACGACAACGCCGTCTCCCGGTTCCAGAAAAACCCTGCAAATACCGTCGATCAACTGATCCGAGCCCACCCCGCAGGTCACGTTTTCCGGCGCGACCCCCCACAGTTCCGCAAGCGCCCCCCGGAGCCGGGTATTTGCGCCGTCGGGGTAAAGGTGCAGATCTTCGTTCTTTTCGTCCTCCAGCCAGGCGATCAGCCTGCGGCGAAGGGCGTCGGGCAGCCCGAAGGGGCTCTCGTTGCTGTCGAGTTTATACGGCCCCCGCCTGAAAGGAACAGCGTAGTTTTCCATATCTCTCAGATCTCGCCGCATCAGGCGGGCGACGTCGAATCCGTTCTGGTTCCTGTCTGCGTTCATCGTTCCCGGTCAGCCTCCGTTGCCCATTTTTTTAATTTCGTGATCAGCTCGGCGATGCGCACGCGCTGCATTTTCATACTGGCGCGGTTGACGACCATACGGGCGGACAGGGGCGTGATCTCCTCCAGCACGCTCAGGCCGTTTTCCGCCAGAGTGGCCCCGGTCTCCACGATGTCGACGATCACGTCGGCGAGCCCGATGATGGGCGCCAGCTCCACGGAGCCGTTCAGCTTCACGATCTCGACCGTCTGCTGTTTTCGGCGACCGAAGTAGTCGACGGCGATGCGCGGATACTTCGTGGCGACCCTCAGATTATTGCCGTACCGCAACCGGTCGCGAATCTCCTCCCGCCCGGCCACGACCATCCTGCACGCGCCGAAACCCAAATCCAGCACCTCGTAGAGGTTGCGCCTTTCTTCGAGCAGCGTGTCCTTTCCCGTGACGCCGACGTCCGCGGCGCCGTAGTCCACGTAAGTGGGAACATCCGGGGCCTTCGCCATGAAAAAATTCAGCCGGGGCCCCTCGCTGGAAAAGACGAGCCTGCGCGAGGTCTCGTCCATGATTTCTTTCAACTCGGGCCGGACGACGCCGGCCTTTATGAAGAGGTCCACGGTTCTGCCCGCGAGTCGCCCCTTGGCGAGGGCGACGGTCAGTCCGTCCACAGCGTGACCCCCGATGCGCAGGTTCCATCGAACCAGAGGACTCTCGGAATCCCCCGCCGCCGCGCGTCCCGCAGGTTTGCCGCCGCGTCGCCGACGGCAAGGGAATTGGCGCAGCGCAGCCCGTCGCGCCGCAGAGCGGCCGCTGAGGCAAGAGCAAAACGCCGTCCTTCCGGCGTCCAGGCGACCAGCACGTCCGCCTCGCCGTCCGGGGCCTGCCTGTTTTGCTTTTCCAGCGCGCCGACGAGGTTATGCACCTTGATGATGAAACCGACGGACGGAAGGTCGACGCCGAAACGGGCGACGAGTCCGTCGTAGCGTCCGCCGTCCAGTATGGAAAAACCCAGCCCCGACGTGTATCCCCGAAAGATGATGCCCGTGTAGTAGTCCATGTTTCCCGCCATGCTCAGGTCGAAGGACACGTATTTTTCGAAGCCGTAGTCCTTCAGGGTCGCGTGGATATTTTTGAGGTTCACGACGGCCGCCCGGGATTTTTCGTTTTTCGCTTCCTCCAGCGCCTCGTCGAGAATTTCCGCTTCGCCGTTGAAGAACGGCAGATTCGAGAGCAGACGGCGCATGTCCAGAGGGGCGTCGTGTTCCCTGCCGACGGCCTCCGCGGCAACAAAATCCCGCGCGACGACGAAATCTCGCAGCTCGTCGCAAACGGCGGGCGCGAGGCCGCACGTCTCCAGCATACCCTGCAGGAACCGGACCTGCCCCACGTCGATGCGAAAATCCTCGAGCCCGGAGCTCCGCAGCGCGTCGATGGCGACGGCGAGGACCTCCGCGTCCGCCTCGTCGCCGGAGGGCCCCGTCAGCTCGATGCCCGCCTGCGTGATTTCCCTCAGCCTGCCCTGATAGTTCGGGCTGTAGCGAAAGACGTTCTGGACGTAACAAAAGCGCAGAGGCGTGTCCTCAGGCCCGAAGTTCGTGGCGACGACCCTCGCCACCGAAGGGGTCAGATCGGCCCGCAGCGCCAGCATTTCCCCGTCTCTGTCGATGAAGCGATACATCTGCTTCGGGTCGACGCTGCCCTTGTCCGTGAAAACCTCCGCGTATTCGAGCGTCGGCGTGCAGACGGAAGAATAGGCGTAGCGCTGAAACACGGCCTCCAGCCCGTCCTCCGTCCGCTTTTTGAAGGCGTACTCCCCTGCCAGATAATCCCTGAACCCGTCCGGTGTATGAAGCCCGTTGTCTCTCATGTCACTCCGCCCTGCGCAAGTATAATAAAAATTTCAGGTATGCCGATGAACTGTAATTGTAATTATGCTAGCATACTGACGTAATAAAGTACAGAGCTAAAGACAGGGCATAAATGGACAGGGTACGAATGATGCATAAAGGTGTTCCAAAATTTGCGCGTTGTGTTATTCTTCCTGATTATATTTCGTGGAGGGGACAGAGGGAATGGGGGAGCGCTATCATACGACGTACTCGATCACGTGGGAGAGAATCCATCAGGATTGCAGGATTCTTGCCGCGAGGCTGCATGGAATGGGGAACTGGAAGCGCATCATCGGCGTCGCGAGGGGCGGTTTGATTCCCGCGGCGATCATCGCGAGGGAGCTGAGCATCAAGCTGGTGGATACGGTCTGCATTTCCAGCTACTCGGTTCGAACGCAGGGCGAGGCCAGCATCCTGAAGCCGCTTTCCTCCGACGACGGAGGCAGGGACTGGCTGGTGGTCGACGACCTGGTGGACACGGGCAAAACCGCACGCATCGTGCGCGGGCTCCTGCCGAACGCTTATTTCGCCACGGTCTACTCCAAGCCGGAGGGGCGTCCTTTTGTCGATACCTTTATCATGGAGGTCACGCAGGACACCTGGATTTTGTTTCCCTGGGACGCGGAGCCCGCTTACAGCAAACCGCTGGTCGAAGATGACTGAGCGTGACCCGTAAGCGTTCGGGCTCAGAAAGGCAGAGCCCGAACGGGCGCTCCTTCTGACGGCTTACCGCGGGCACGTTTCGCTTCGGCATAATATTGAGGCCCTTAATACTGACTATCAAACGTTTTACGTGTTTTTATCGTCCATGAATTAAGCCAAAAAGCCTGTTCAGAAAAATGAAGGCGGAGTACTATGTGCCCTGGATATGCCAAGCATATCTTAAGCGTGTCTTCCTTCGCGGAAAGGTCGTTGTGGTCCCCCCACAACGGCCTTTATAATTATGATATACTCCTGCCAAATACCCTGTATACCTGGTTTCTGCGATGCAACAACATTATGCCGGCGATAATTTAAAAAGAGAGGTCGATGAACATGCCTGCGAGAGCGCTTATCGGGGTGCCTGCCGGTTACAGGAGGGGCGGTCTGCTCGATCCGGAGGGCGGGACGTACATGGCGGGGAACAATTGGGTTCTGTTGCTGGCCGACTACACGAGAGCCGTGGAGTTTGCCGGCGGAGCGCCGGTCGTCATTCCAAAATTCGACGATGATGCATCGTTCGAGGCCGTGCTGTCCTCCCTGTCGGGGATAGTCTTTCCCGGCGGACCGGATATTGCCGCGTGGCGGTTCGGCCGGGAGGTGTGCAACGGACATGGCGCGATCGATCAGCTGCGGGATGAGATGGAACTGAAACTGATGCAAATGGCTATTGCCAGGGATCTCCCAATCTTCGGCATCTGCCGGGGGGCGCAGTTGATCAACGTCGCGTTCGGCGGAACCCTTCATCAGGATATAAAGCAAAATACGGAAAAATTTTTCATAGCCCACAGCCTTCCAGGTCCAATGACGAGGCAGACGATAGTCCACACGGTCGAAACGGTCGCCGGAACGAGGCTTCGTTCCATCGCCGGCGAAAAGATCAGGGTGAACAGTTTCCACCACCAGGCGATCGACAGACTCGGCGACGGTCTGGTCGTGAGCGCCCTCGCCCCGGACGGCTGCGTGGAGGCGATCGAGTCGAAATCCGGTCGCATTATGGGGATTCAATGGCACGCCGAGGGCCTTTGCGAGGTGGAGAAGAGCAGCGCCGACATACTGAGGGCCTTCGTGGCGGAGTGCGGCGGACAGGGTCGCTCCTGTTCCTGAAAGGTAAATTCCATGAATAAACTCCCAAAGTTGCCCATAGGCATTCAGACGTTCGATGAAATCAGGAAAGAAGGCTATCTTTACGTCGATAAAACAAAATATCTCGTTGATCTCATTGACAGTGGTAAAACCTGTTTTCTCTCGCGGCCCCGGAGGTTCGGCAAATCTCTGACCGTTTCCACGTTCGACGCGCTTTTCTCCGGGAAAAAGGAACTCTTCGAGGGGCTTTACGCCAGGGAGTTCTTCGATCGGCCGGAGTATAAGGTCCATCCCGTCATCCACCTGGACATGAGCAATCTCACAACCAATATGGGGGTGGACGAGTTGCGCGTTTCCATTTCAGGGCAGCTCAGGGAAAACGCCAGACGCCTTAAAGTCGATATCGAAGCCGGAGCACCGGGCGACGCTTTTTTTAATCTTATAAGCCGCACGGCTGAAAAATACAGTTTTAAAGCAGTCCTTCTCATCGACGAATATGACAAGCCCATTCTGGACTGTCTGCACGACATTCGGGAACTGGATGCCGCGCGCAATGTCCTGAAAGATTTCTATACGCGAATCAAATCTGCCGACAAATACCTGCGTTTTATATTTATGACCGGCATCAGTAAATTTTCAAAAATGGGAGTCTTTTCTGCATTGAACAACCTGAACGACATCTCCATGGACGCCCGGTACGCGACGATGCTGGGCTACACCGAGAAGGAACTTCTGTTCAATTTCGACGGATATATCGACGAGATGGCCGCCGCGTGTGGAGAAAGCAGGGAGTCGCTTGTCGCTCAAATTCGAGACTATTACGACGGTTTTTCATTTGACGGCGAAAATAAGCTCTATAACCCATTTTCGACGTTGAATTTTTTCGAGAAAAAGAAGTTCCTCAACTACTGGTTCGAATCCGCCACGCCGTCCTCGCTGGTCGAATACGTCAGGCGTCACGACCTGGAGGTGGAAAGTTTCCGCGGCCTGGAGGTGGCGGAGGACTTCACCTCTGTGACGGAGATCGAACGGGCGACCCCGGAGAGCTTCCTGTTCCAGAGCGGGTATCTCACGGTGCGGGGGCGACACGGCAAAAATTTGATTCTCGACTACCCGAACAACGAAGTGCTTTCCTCGGTGGCAGCGCTTTTTCTCTACGGAAAATTCGAAATTCCCGACATCAAAGCCGCGGCGAATAATTTAGAAGCGGCGCTGGGAGAGGGACAGGCCGAAGATTTGATCAAAACGTATAACTCCCTGCTCGCAAGCCTGCCTTACGACATTTATGAGCGAGAGGAACAAAAATACACGAGAGCACAGGAACGCAGAAAGGACGTTCCCGTTCCCTATGCGGAGAGTTTCTACCACGCGCTTTTGTTTGCCCTGCTCTGGTCGTCGCAGGTGAACACGACGGCAGAAAATCACAGCTACCGGGGCCGGAGCGACATCGAGGCGGAGAAGAACGGTCACCGTTACGTGGTGGAGCTGAAGGTCGCGGAGGGAAAAGAGGCGGCGGAGAAGGCGGCCGACGAGGCGATCCTGCAGATTCGGAAAAAGGGGTACGCGGACAAATACGCAAGCCTGACCGCAACCTGCGCAACGCCATCGACAACCCTGATCGGGCTGGCGGTGGACCGGACGAGACGCCGGGTGGGAGGATACAGGATCGAAAAACTGTAAACCGGCCCTACAGGTTGTTTTTCAGGTGCACCAGAAAATCCTGAACGTTCGTCACGATGGGGATGGCGGAGAGGGTGCCCCGGTCGCGGAGCTTGTTGACCGCGAACTCCGAGATGTCCACGGAGTAGAGATACACGGGGCGTATCCGTCCCTCCCGCCGGGTATAGGCGGGCGTCATGTTGCCCATGGCGATCGTGTGAAGCTGGGTCGCCAGCGCAATGACGGTAGTGGCTTTGCGCGCCTGGACCCTCATGGCGTCCTGCGCCTCGTAAACGTCGCCGAACACCCCGGGCAAAGGCCCGTCGTCGCGGATGGACCCCGCGAACACCATGGGAATTCCCTTTTTTAGCGCGGCCTGAACGATGCCGTCCGTGATTTTCCTCCCCTCGATCAGCTTTTCGACGCTGCCGTGCCCGCGCGCGATGTTGAGCAGGTCCAGATGGTGATAATGTCCGTTGGGGTGATTTTTCTGCGTGTAAATATCCTGTCCAAGGGCGGTTTTCAGCAGCGCCCCCTCGAGGTCGTGGGTCGCCAGAGCGTTGCCGGCCAGAAGGGCGTGAACGTAGCCCGTCTCGATGAGGCGTGTCATGGCGAGCCTCGAATCGTAGTCGAACGCCACGGCGGGGCCGAGAACCCACACGATATGCCCGTGATCCCGCTCGTGCCGGAGCAGCCGATATAACTCGTCGTAGTCGCGGGAGTAGGCGGTCTCCCGCGAGCGGCCGGAACGGAACGCGAAGGCCTCGCGGGACTCTTCTTCGACGAAAGCCCCGGCGTCGACGTAAATTCCCTCGCTGCCGTCGTCTCTGCGTCCAATGACGACCGGGTCCCCCCGCAGGAGACGGCGGAACTCCACGACGTCCACCCATGCCTCCTCTCCGGACGCGCGAACGACGGGAACGCAGTCCATGCGGCTTTCCTCCGGAAGTATCCAGCGGCCTCCGATCTTGAAGTATTCCGGGAAAATCGACGTCGCGTGGTAACCTTCAGGCGCCACTCCATCCCGTTCGACGATCGACGTGCGGGCCGACGGCGCGTCCCTGAGCGAAGGGGCATCAAAATCTGGTGCGCGATATTCGGGCAGTTGAAAGACCATCTCATTCACCTCAGTTTTATAACTTACCTCTTTATAACTTACCTCAGGTCGCGCTCTTTCGCGCAGCGCCCTGCCGCTGTCCTCGCCCCTGAACCCCCCGACGGCCGTCTGACAGGCAGGCATTTTATTCCCGCATGTGCTCCTCCCATTTTAATCCATGGTATCATGAAGAGATACAATTGTAACCGTCCAGGCCCAGGCGTCTGTTTTGCCCGGACGGCCCCATGAGCTTGATTAAATCTTTTTTAAGGGAGGCATAAAACTTGTCCGTTATTGCTGTTGTCGGTTCCCTGAATATGGACCTCGTCATCCGGGCGCCACGCCGGCCGCTTCTGGGCGAGACTCTGATGGGCAGTTCGTTTGGAACGACCGGCGGGGGCAAAGGGGCGAATCAGGCTCTGGCCTGCGCCAGGCTGGGGGCGGAATCTCATATGATAGGCTGCATCGGTGACGATGACTTCGGGGTGCGCCTGCGGGCGACCCTGACGGAATCGAAGGTCGACTGCGAGTACCTCGAGGTCCGATCGGACGTGGGGACCGGCGTGGCGGTCATCATGGTTACGGACAGCGGCGACAACATGATTGTGCTGGCCCCGGGGGCGAACTCCCGGGTAAACGCCTCTCTCATCGAGCGAGCGGGCGACGTGTTCAAAAAAGCCGACGCCGTGATGTTCCAGCTGGAGATCCCCATCGATGCTGTGGGGGCAGGGCTCAGGCTCGCGCACAGATCGGGCTGCAGGACGGTTCTGACGCCGGCTCCGGCTCAGTCGATTCCTCCCGAACTGTGGCCTTTTATCGACTGTCTGGTGCTGAACGAGACGGAACTCGCTTTTTACGCGCAGGGGGGCGATTCGGAGGAAGAGGTCCTCGCCGCCGCGCGACAGATTCTGGAGTGGGGGACGCGCGGGGTGGTGGTGACCCGCGGGGCCCGGGGCGGCGTGGTCGTGACGAAAAACAGGACCTTCGCCTATGCTCCGTTTTCGATCGAAGCCGTGGACTCGACGGGGGCTGGGGATTCCTTTTGTGCGGCGCTGATCGTGGGGCTGACCGAGGGCATGTCGCTGGAAAATGCGGTGCGTTACGCATCGGCGGCGGGCGCTCTGGCCTGCACCCGTTTCGGAGCGTATCCTTCGATGCCGTGGCGGCATGAGGTGGAAGCTTTGCTCGAGCGCGACGCCCTCTCTGAGAAACGATAAGGGCTATGGGGGGAATGGAAGTGGCTGCAACAGAAGTGACGGAAACATTGAAAGTGGACTTCCGGGCGATGGCGCCCGGGCAGGAGAGTGAAGTGAGCGCGCTTGTGCGCAGAACTTCCTGCGACTCTGAAAAAGGCGGGGGCGGTCCGGGAATCGCGGACGATTCCGCGCGCGCCGCGCTGGAGCGCTACTCGTCGCCGACGGCGCTGGAGGGGCGCGCGAAGCTGGGCTATGCCTGCGAGCTGGCGTACGTCTCGGGGGTTCTGGCGGGAATGATCGAGATGAAGGGACCCGGGCACGTTTCCATGCTTTACATTCATCCCGATTACGCAAACAGGGGCATCGGCTCGCGCCTGATCGCCAGGGCGGCCTCCCGGTGCGCGACGTCGGCGCCGAAGGTAAAGTACCTGACCGTACACGCGACGGACGACGCGATGGATTTTTACGAACGCCTCGGCTTTATCCGCAACGGCTCCCGCAGGGCGGTGGGCGGCGTGTTTTCCACCCCCTGCAGACTGGCCCTGGGAGGACAGAAC
Source organism: Synergistaceae bacterium (assembly GCA_031273365.1). Classification (GTDB taxonomy): domain Bacteria; phylum Synergistota; class Synergistia; order Synergistales; family Aminobacteriaceae; genus JAISSA01. The sequence continues at coordinate 9,746 of JAISSA010000120.1, read as the reverse complement.
AGCGTGCTTTCGTCAAAACTGCACGGCAGCTCGGTCGAGCTGTTCGTCTTCTCGGGCACGGGCAACAGCCTTCAGGTCGCGCAGGTCGTAGCCGGGGTTCTGATGGAAGAGGGCACTACGGTCCGCCTGCACAGCATGGACAAACCCTGCCCCGAAGTTCTGAGTGAAGAGTCGGCGATAGGGCTGGCTTTCCCCGTGGCCTGTTTCTCGACGTATCCGACGGTGTGGCGCTTCATCGAGTCGATGCCGGCGGGCGAGGGGCGCGAGGTGTTCATGCTGGGGACCTGCGGCGGCGCGCCGGGGGGGATGCAGGGACCCCTGCGCAGAGTCCTGACGAAAAAAGGCTACAGACCCTTCGCCGCCAGGTTTTTTGTCATGCCGGGAAACTACAACAACAAAACTCTCCCCGTTGCGAGAAACGACGCGAGGGTGAAAAAGGCGCTGCTGGAGGCGCGTTTCTTCGCCTGCGATCTCCTGCGGGGCAGGACGCGCTGGAGCGGCGGGATCCCCCTGCTTTCGGCGCTTATGTATCGGTTGGGGCAGACGAGAAAGCCCTGGGACTTTTTTTACAGGATGTTCCCGATCTCGGTGAACCCCGAGAAATGCGTCCGCTGCGGGCGCTGCGCGGACAACTGTCCGGCAGGGGCCATTACGATGCCGGACGGACTGCCCGTCGTCAACGCGTCGCTCTGCGAATCGTGTCAGCGCTGCGTCGGCTTTTGCCCGGCGGGCGCGCTGGGCGTCTCCGGCAAACCCGCCGAGCCGTACAGGGCAATGGCATACGAGGAGTTCCAGGCGGCGCCCAAATAGCCCCAGGCGTTCAGGATCAGGGAGATGTACCCGCGTCCCGCCGGTCCTGAACGCTTATCGCGTCACCTCATATCGGGAAGGTTCTTCAGGCTGTCGCAGAGGCCGTCGTAGGCGGGGACGGGAACGCCCAGAGCCCTGCCTTCCCTGCAAACATAACCGATCAGGCTTTCCAGTTCAGTGGGACGCCCTTTTTCTCTGTCGATCTGCATGGAGGTCCTTGTGCCGGGCGCGAAAGCGCGGGCCTTTTCCACGGTGATGTCGGCGATGTTTTCCGGCAGGTCCACGCCCTTCGCCCTCCCCACGGCCTCGATCTCGCCGATCAGGCGGGTCACGGTTTCAAAGCTCTTCGTCCCTCCCAGGACCTCGTCGATACTGCACCCCAGGAGGGTCGTGACGCCGGCAAAGGGGGAGAGAAAGATGAACTTCGACCACATTTCCACGTCGATCCGTTCCGTGAGGGCGATCTGGATGCCGCTTTTTTTCAGAACCTGTTCGACGGAGGCGTAGCGGGTGCGATTTTCCGCCTCGCTGATTCCTTTCTTACCGAACAGGACGCGCTGAACCGATCCGACCTGACGGACGGTCCCCGGGCTCTCCACGTGGGCGGAAACGTAAATGCACCCCCCCAGGACATCGCTTTTCGCCAGGTGTTTTTCAAGCGTGGAAACAGCGCTGACCCCGTTGAGCAGAGGTATTGCAATCGTGTTTTCGGAGGCCAGGGGCGCGACGTCCCGGGCCGCTGCCTCCAGCTGGTGGCTTTTCGTGGCGAAGATAAGACAGTCGGCCGCTCCGACCTCTCCGACGTCGCAGGTCGCAAGCGCAGAACACAGGGTTGTCCTGTCGTTGCCGCTCAGAAGATGGAGCCCCCCCGCGCGAACCGCATCCAGAGTTTTGCCCCTGCACCAGAAGACCACCTCGTGGTCCCGCTCGTCGGCAAGCCCCGCGGCCAGACGCCCGCCGACGACGCCGCCGACTCCTCCCAGTCCTACAATCACAATCTTCATACGTCTCATCCCATTCTCAGGTATAGTATCCATAAGCATTCAAGCCCAAGGGGGCAGAGCTGGCCCCCCTGGAACCCCCGAAGTATTTCGCCAGCTTTTGCCAGGATGGACGAGGTGGGGTTTGAACGCTTACGGTATCCATTCAGGCCCGGTCGTCCGATCAGGACGCGATATATTTTTCCAGGGTACAGACGACGTCTTCGTCCAGGTCGTAAAGCGTAATGTCCTCCGGCAGGCGGGTGAAGGGCAGGAGCTGCCCGACGATGCCGTTCAGCCGCATGGACAGCGTGGAGCGGACGAACCCGATCTCGTCGCGGTAAAAATGCCGAACTTCCTTCATCAGCCACAGAAGAGTGCGCAGGAAATATTTTTGAAATCGATTCGGGGCCATGTGAAAAGTTTTATACGTCGCGATTCGAATATCCGCAGGGCCGTCGGAACACAGGCGATAACGCTCCAGAGCTGCCTGCGCCATGCGCTTTTCGAACTCGTTTTTGACGAAGATGCAGGAGGCGTATTGAGGAAAACAGGGGTTCTCCGACGAAGAATTCCAGCTCAGAAACAGCTCGAGCAACTGTCCGTAACTGACGGTTACGGGGTCATATTCAACCCTGACGACCTCGACGTGATCTCCCGCGTCACCGCAGGAGGGGCAGGCGGATTTTCCGCCCCCATAACCGACCGTGGTTTTCCACACGCCCCTGACGATGCCGAATCGAGCTTCAGTTCTCAGAAAAGATCCCATACCGAACACCGCGGCCTCGAGACGCTGCGGCGTCGCCTGATCGATTCTGGGAGTTGCCGACGTTAATGCCAATAAAACTCACTTCCCTTATTTATAAAAAGAAACACTGATTTTATAAAAAACGCTGTTTTGTAAAGTTCGGGCTCAGGAGAGCAAAAATCCCCCCGGACCCTGCCCCTTCCTTAGAATTTTTATCAGGCAACGCTATTATGAGGAATATTTTCCGTGAAAACAGGGTAATATTCCGTAGTTATAAAAGGATAAAATAACCATTCCATACTATTCCAAGGGGGCATACCGGGGGGCAGAGCCCGTTCGCCCCCCTGAGCCGGAACGCTCACCCGCGTCGAAGACCGATCGGTTCAGCGGGTATCGAGGTGTCGGCGAAAGAAATCCTCCATGGTTCGATAAAAGTCGATACGGTTTTCCTCGTTGCGGAACCCGTGTCCTTCGTTTTCCTTAACCATGTAGACGACGTCCTTTCCCGCTTTTTTGACGGCCTCCACGATCTGGTCAGACTCCGCCTTTTTGACGCGCGGATCGTTGGCTCCCTGCGCGACGAGAAGGGGAATCCGAATTTTGTCGGCGTGGAAGACGGGTGAAATTTCCTCCAGAAGGAACTTGTCCTTTACGGGATCGCCGACCATTTCATACTCCATCTCGCGCAGCGGCTCCCAGTAGGGAGGGATGCTGTCGAGCAGCGTGAAGATGTTGGAGGGGCCCACGTAGCTTACCGCGCAGGCGTAGAGGTCGGGGGTGAACGCAGCGCCTGCCAGAGCCGCGTAGCCGCCGTAGCTGCCTCCATAAATGGCGATGCGCTCCCTGTCGGCGATCCCCTGGGCGATCAGCCACTGCACGCCGTCGCTCACGTCGTTCTGCATACCCCTGCCCCACTGTTTGAAGCCGGCCTCCCAGAAGGACTTGCCGTACCCGGTGGAGCCCCGGAAATTCACCTGCAGCACGGCCGCGCCGCGATTGGCGAGAAACTGAGCCTCCGAGTCGAAGCCCCACGTGTCGCGCGCCGAAGGTCCGCCGTGCGGGATGACGACGACGGGAAGGTCCTTCGAGGCAACCCCGACGGGCAGCGTCAGGTAGCCGTTGATGGTCAGGCCGTCGCGCGCCGTGAAGCGGATTGGCGTCATGGGCGCCATCTGATCTTCTTTCAGCCACGGAGCGAGGTCGGCGAGTTTTTCCAGCTTCTCCGTCCGGCGGTCGTAAAGATAATATGTCCCCCGCGACCGGTCGCTGAAGATCGCCAGAATGACGCGCTGCTCCTCGTCGTCCATGTCCGTGACGGCCACGTCGTAGCCGGGAAATTTCGCGTCGAGCGTCTCCTGCATGCTGCGGCGTTCTTCGTCGAAGAAGTGATAGTGCGACTTGTCGGTCGTGTAGACGACGCCGGTGACGACTTTGCGCTTTTTTGAGGACAGAAGACGACTTGCGTCGACTTCGGGGTTTTCGTAGATCAGATCCAGGACTTCGTTTTTATCGGGGTCAAAGGTGTAGATCGCCGTTTTGTCGCGGCTCAGGTTCGAGACGATGTACATCAGCCTGTTGTCGTAGCTGAACATGAGGGGGGAAAAGTCGTCCCTGAACGTCGTGGTGATGAGCTTTTTGAAGGGCTCGTCCTCCGTCGCGCGGTAGAGCAGGCTCTGGTTGACGCCGTCCGTCTCGTACGCGCCCCTCAGCCTGCCGTCGTGGTCGGTCATCCAGCCCGTGATGTTGCCGGGGTTGGCCGCGATCTGCGTCAGTTCGCCCGTCTCGAGGTCGCAGCGATAGACGTCGAAGACCTCCGGATTGTTTTTGTTCATGGAGATCAGCATATGACGGGGATCTTCCTCCAGATCGTCCAGCACCCAGGTTTTTACGCCGTCGAAGGGGGTCAGCTCCCTCGGCTCGCCGCCGTCGAGCCCGACCAGAAAGACGTGGAAGTTTTCGTCCCCGCCCCTGTCCCGAGCGAACGCGATGCGGTCGCTGCCCTTCCAGAAAAAACCTCCGATGTCCCGCTCGGTGGCCGACGTCAGGCGGCGTTCCCCGCCTTCGCCGTCGATGTCGCGGACATGGATGTTCAGACGATTTTCCCAGGGTTTCAGATAGGCCAGTTTTTTGCCGTCGGGCGATATGGAAAAGCTCACGACCTCGGGGTTACGAAAAAAATCTTCTACCGGAACGAGAGGCGGAAGCGTCGTCTGGGCCGCGAAGGCCAAAGACACGCCGAGCAACAGTACAAGGGTCACCATGGTCAGTAAAATTCCGTTCTGCATAAAAATCCTCCTATAATTAAGGTAAAAGCCTGATGTAAAGTAACACATAACTATACCGTTGCCCCGCGTAAAAGTCGGGAGAGAACCTCCACTCTTCCTGAGGCAACTCCACAGTTATTGAAATAAAAACCACAACTGTAAAGTAAAAACAACAACAGGGGGCGACCTGCGCCCCGTCTTCTGGTAATCTACACGCAAAGCAAAGATCGCGTCGTACGATTTTATGCGCAATGAGGGCAAATATGCAAGGGCAGCAGGCGGATAAGGAGGGGTAAGATTATGATGATTCCCGCGGTGATTTTGTTTTTCTGTGCGGCGACGATGGGTTTTGTGGGAGCCCGACGCTACCGCGCAGGGATGAAGGGACGCGCCATGCTCGATTTTTTCATGGCCGCCTGCATGGCGATCTTCGGCATGGGGTACCTGGGGTTATAGGGGATGTCCGGAGTTATCCGGAGTTATAATGAAAGACGAAATCCTTCGGGAGCTGTCCGGACAGGGAGGGGAATTTTTCATGGCATGGCAAATTCTGGTTTTCATTTTTTGCGTTTTAGGGACCGGCGGCGTCGCGCAGGCCGACCCCGGGGTTTTTATGAAAGCGGAGGTTCAGTCCATCGACGTCTATCCCGGCGGGGCAAACTTCACCTTTCGGGTCGAGGCGGGCGAGCGTTTCTCGTTCACCCTTCCCGGCGCCTTCGATCGGGAGCGGGTGCGCTGCCTGACGCGGGAGAACCTGACCTCCCTCCGGGTGGACAGCGCTTACGCCAAAACGACCCAACCGGAGGAATTTCTGAAACTCCGGCGGGACGTCGACGCCAAATCCCGCGTCGTGAGCAGGCTGGAGGGGCGCAAAGGGGCGCTTTCCCAGGCGCAGGAGATGCTGCGGCTTCCCTTCTCCGTGATCTATGCGCCGGGGGGCGGACAGGGCAGGCAGGATAAAGGCGACCGGGAGAGTCTGATCGAGATCGACTACATCGCGAAGGCGCGGGAGTACCGGCTGGAGATCGAGACGGAGCTGGTCGAGGTGAACGAGGAGCTGCAGAAAGCAGAGGAGGAACTGCGTCTGGCGCAGGAGGAGTTCGACGTTCTGAGCCGGACGCTGGAGGAAAGAAAACCCCTGAACGCCTCGACGGTTCTCGAGGTCAGCGGCACGACGGCGGTCCCCTCGACGCTGCTGTTCGAGGCCTGGACGTCCGTGGCGGGCTGGAACGTGGAGTATGAAATGGACATGGACAGCGCCACGGGCGACGTCGACGTGAAAATGGACGCGGTCGTCCGGCAGAGGACGGGGCTGGACGTGGACGCGGACCTGGCGTTCCACACCCGCCGGCCCTCCTCCGTCGTGGAGCCGCCCGAGGTTCGGCCTCTGGTCGTCGACATCGCGTCCAAAACGCCCCGGGCCGATTTAATGATGAGCTATTATGGCGCCTCTGCTTCACGGAGTAAGAGTGAGGCTTACGCCCCGGCTCCGCCGAACGCGCAGGAATTCGCTCCCGACGCGATAGCGACGCTGGCCGACGTCACGATACGGGGGCGCGGCAGGATCGGGGGCGACGGGCAGCCGGCCCGCATCATGCTGGGCGGGTTCGGGCTGAAGAGCGTCCCCGTCCTTGTCGTCATCCCCGAGCAGAACCGGGAGGCCTGGATCGTCGCCAGCATGGACTCCATCCCGCCGTCGTTTCTGCCGGGCGTCGCGGGGCTGGCGGTGGACGGCGCTCAGACGGGGCGCGCGGCGATCTCCGAGGCCGTGGCGGGCCGGATGCAGGTCCCCTTCGGCATGAGCGCGCGACTGACGTCCAAAAAGGAGCGTTTCGTCGAGAAAACGGGAAGCACCTGGACCGGAACGGGGCTTCTGGAGAACGGTTACACGCTGGAGATCACCAGCGCTCTGGAGGCGGAGAGGGAGATCACGGTCCGCGACCGCATTCCCGTCCCCGCCAGCGATAAAATCGTCCTCGAGGTGAAGAAGATCGATCCGGCCCCTGTGGAGCGCGATAAGGAGAACCGGCTTCTGTGGAAGCTGAAGATCGAGCCCGGGGAGACGAAAAAAATCACGGTGGAGTACACCCTCCGTTACCCCGGAGAGGAGACGCTGTCCTATCATTAGAATATTCAATGTCAGCAGATCGGACCAAAACCGCGGGGCTTCGCCCCACACCCCACAGGGGGACGAGTCCCCCTGACCCCATTAATTTTTTAATAAATGGGATTCTTAAGGGCCCACGGCCCTTAAGGATGTTTTTAAGTATTTTTATTTATTTTTTATTTTTTTATTTATTATTTTTGGGGGAGATGTTGTAAATGCTTTACAGGGAAACGCCGCGCAGCAAAGAGAGTCTGTCGATTTTGGGGTTTGGCTGCATGAGGCTGCCGATGAAGGACGGACAGGCGGACGAGGCCGCCGCGTCGCGCATGATGCACGTCGCCGTCGAAAAGGGCATCAACTACGTCGACACGGCGTGGCCCTACCACGGGGGGCAGGGGGAGGCCATCGTCGGCCGGCTGCTGAAGGGGCTGCGCGATAAGGTTTATCTGGCGACGAAGCTTCCGAGCTGGCTGGTGAAGAAGCGGGAGGACATGGACGACTTCCTCGACAAACAGCTCGCTTCCCTGCAGACCGATCACGTCGACGTGTACCTGTTGCACGCTCTGACCGCCGGCCGCTGGGAAAATATGACGAGGCTCGGCGCACTGGAATTTATGGAGAAGGCGCGGGCGGCCGGGAAGATTCGACAGATCGCTTTTTCCTTCCACGACGGCCTCGACACGTTCAAAAAAATCATCGACGCTTACCCCTGGGACCTGTGTCAGATTCAGTACAACTTCATGGACGAGAATTTTCAGGCGGGGACCACGGGACTGGAGTACGCCGCCGGAAAGGGCGTCGGCGTCATCGTCATGGAGCCGCTGAGGGGCGGCAACCTGGCCGCTCCCGTGCCGGAGGACCTGAAAGGCCCGGCGGCCCTTGCCCGTTACACGTCCCCCACCCTTGCGGACATCGGCCTGCGCTGGGTCTGGAACCGTCCCGAGGCCTCGATCGTCCTGAGCGGCATGAGCAGCGAGGAGCAGATGGAGCAGAACATCGAAAGCGCGTCCCGCGGACACGCCGGCTCCCTGAGCGCGGAGGAGCTCGCTCTGGTAAAGGCCGCGAAGGATCTCTTCGTCAGCCGTATGCAGGTTCCCTGCACGTCCTGCGCCTATTGTAAACCCTGTCCGCAGGACGTCGACATTCCACAGTGCTTCACGAACCTGAACAACGCCGCCATTTCCGGAGACTGGGCGGCTCAGAAGAGCAACTACAACTACATTCTGGCGCCCGGACGCGAGGGGCAAAAAGCGTCGGCCTGCGTGGAGTGCGGCACCTGCGAACCCAAATGTCCGCAGCACATCCCCATCCGGGAGAAGCTGAAGGAGGTCGCGGCCGCCTTTGAATAAGGGTCTGGTTTTAATCAGGGGTCTGGTTTTAATTCGAGCCCACGAATAATTACCTGCCGTTTTTTACGCATATTTTCGAGACTTTACAGGATATTCTGAAGTGAGTATAGTTGATTCGAAATGCAATACAATATCCTGAAAACGCAATATTTGGCCTTTTGCCTTTTACGTCAGTTCATATGAATGAATTGACGACGAAAAAAAGGACAGAGCAGGAACACAGAAAACAGGAGGTGTATTTTTTATGGTGAAGTTTTTCAAGGTTACGGCGTCGGTTCTGGCGCTGTTGCTGGCGGTTTCCACCGGGATCGCGCTGGCGGCCGACGCGGATTTCCACATCGGCGTCGTGACGGGTACCGTCTCTCAGAGCGAGGACAACCTGAGGGGCGCGGAGCGCATGATCGAGGAGTACGGCGATGCCGCGTCAGGGGGGATGATCACGCACGTCACCTACCCCGATAACTTCATGTCCGAGATGGAGACGACCATCAGCCAGATCGCCAGTCTCGCGGACGACCCCAAAATGAAGGCCATCGTCGTGAATGAGTCGGTCCCCGGGACGACGGAGGGGTTCCGCCGCGTTCGCGAGAAGCGCCCCGACATCTTTCTTTTCTCGGGGGAGCCGCATGAGGACCCCGGCGTCATCACCTCGGTCGCGGACCTGGCGATCACGAGCGACAACATCGCCCGCGGCTACCTGATCCCCCTTGCCGCGCAGAAGCTGGGCGCGAAGACCTTCGTCCACATTTCCTTTCCCCGCCATATGAGTTACGAGATTCTGGGCCGCCGCCGCGCCATCATGGAGGCAGCCTGCAAGGACCTGGGGATAAAGTTCGTCTTTGAGACGGCGCCAGACCCCACCAGCGACGTGGGCGTCGCCGGAGCGCAGCAGTTCATCCTCGAAAAAGTTCCCGCCTGGCTCGACCAGTACGGTAAGGACACGGCGTTCTTCTGTACCAACAACGCGCACACCGAACCCCTGCTGAACCGCATCGCGGCGCTGGGCGGTTACTTTATCGAGGCCGACATCCCCTCGCCCCTTATGGGCTATCCCGGAGCGCTCGGCGTTGACCTCACTAAGGAGAAGGGCGACTGGCCGGCGATCCTCAAAAAGATGGAGTCCGCCGTCGCGGCGGCGGGCGGCAGCGGACGCATGGGGACCTGGGCGTTCTCCATCGGCTACACGCAAAGCGCCGGACTGGTGGAGTTCGCCAGACGCGTCATCGCGGGTGAAGCGAAGGTCGACAGCCTGAAGGACCTGGTCGAGTGCTACAACAAATTCACCCCCGGGGCAAAGTGGGGCGCCGGTTACTACACCGACGCGGGCACGGGCGTGCGCAACGTGAAGCTGGGCCTGGTGCGTCAGGACACCTACATCTTCGGCAGCGGCTACATGGGCCTGACCGACGTGGAAATCCCCGAAAAGTACTTCAATATCAGCAGATAACCGATTCGCAGGAAACCGGGCGATAACCGTTCAAATTCCAG
>JAISSA010000186.1 GCA_031273365.1 Synergistaceae bacterium | reverse complement strand
TCATTCAGGCTTTTGTTTTTGCTCTTTTGCGATTGCTGCTGGAAATACAACGTTTTAATGAGTTTTATAAGTTCCACTCTGTCGCCACTCTCGAGAATTTCCTTATATTGCCTGTTACGGACAACCTCATCGTCTACCCAGACAGCAGTCTTCTCCGGCATTGTTTTAATCAAAGCACATATCTCCTCCGCTGACAGGAGGCGCCTCATTTTTTCCGTCAGAGTTTTATTGTTCACAGGGACAAATATGGTACATTTGTCGTAATAAAGGGGCTTCAGGGCATAACATTCAAAACAGGTCCCCCTCAAATCCATTTCCGTTATCGCCGAAATTTTGCACACTCCGTGCGTAGCATACAGAACAACATCGTTTGTCTTATAACACATATGCTCTCCATTTCTGATCGACCGTTCCATGAGGTACTTTCACTCCGGTGAGTGATCTTTACCCGCTTCCTTCCGCTTTTACCCGACAGGAATTTAACACATTTTTTTAAAGGCGTGTAATAGGTAATTTTTAGTAATTACTCATCTCTTGACAAAAATATAACTGGCCTTACAGCCTATAAAATATGCTGTAACCCGACAAAAAATAAAGAGGTCCATTTTTATTTCATGGGCTTTCGGCGTTGACCTTATCCTGAACAACAGGATCCTCCACAATGGTCCGCCGCGTCTGGCATGTGCCTCATCCCGGAGGCCCGTCGTTTCAAATCTCTATTCTCTTTTCAATCGCGTTCCGCTTTAAATCCTGCACTCGGATGTCGCCTGCCATTTTATCTTTCCTTATCTCAAAGTAAAAGTTTTTGTCAGCACGATAACAGCTTACCACTATTTCTCAAAGAGTCCACAGTGGGCACTTTTTTTGCCCGAGGGAAACAATCTCCGTTTTCAGGTCGTCTGTCCGTGATGTTCGAGCGTGGTGATGGCGGTAATCTGATTCGTAAATGGCGACGTCGCCGTGCAGCTGGCCCGGTCAGGGAGGGCCCGGCGTACAGAGAAGGCCCCGGACCGCTCCATAAAGAGAGCCCGGGGCCTTCCCATCACCTGTGTATTCTCTTCGTGTACTCTTCAGGCCCTCGACAGCAGCTCTTCCGCCACCGTGTAGGGGTCCAGTCTCCGTTCGTGGACGGCCTCCAGCAGTTCTTCCCGGCGGTCGGTCCACAGCGTCTCCACCTGGCTGGAAAGGCGCTCCAGCATGATCTCCTCGATCTTCGTTTTCAGGCGCGCGAGCTCCCGTTCTCTGCCGGCGCCGCTTTTTCCGGAGTACTCCCGATGCGACAGCAGTCGCTCCCCAAGCTCCGCCACACCGTCTCCGGTCTCCGCCACGGTCTGCGAAATCGTCGGAACCCAGTCGCGCCCCCGGAGAAACTCCAGCACGCCGCGCACCTCGTGGACAAGGCGGTCCGCCCCCGGCCTGTCCGCCTTGTTCACGACGAAGAGGTCCGCGATCTCCATGATGCCCGCCTTCATCGCCTGAATGTCGTCCCCGAGACCCGGGACGAGCACTACGCACACCGTATCCGCGACGCGCATGACGTCGATCTCCGACTGCCCGACGCCCACCGTCTCGATGATCACGATGTCGTAACCGCAGGCGTCCAGGATCAGAACTCCCTCGCGCGTTCCGCGGCTCAGGCCCCCCAGCGATCCCCTCGCCCCGAGGCTGCGCATGAACACCCCGTCGTCGTCCGTGTGGCGCTGCATACGCAGGCGGTCCGCCAGAATGGCGCCGCCCGTGTACGGGCTCGAGGGATCGACCGCCAGCACGCCCACGGTCGAGCCCTTCGAGCGAAAGTGCCCGATCAGCTTGTCCGTCAGGGTGCTCTTGCCCGCACCGGGGCTGCCCGTCACCCCGATCGTCCACGCCCGGCCCGTGCGCGGGTAAAGTTCCTTCATCAGCGAATCGATGCCGTCGGCCCTGTCCTCGGCCATGGAGATAAGGCGCGCCATGGCGCGAACGTCGCCCGCCGTCGCTCTTTCCGCAAGCGTACTCATGAATGTCTCCAATCCGAAACAGCCGGGATGAAGCGTCTCAAAATCCGGGGACCCGTTTTAACTCTTCGTCAAAACGGCCTTTTCCAGCCATTCGATCGCCGTCGACGTCGGCGTGCCAGGCCCGAAGATCGCCCCCGCTCCCAGATCCAGAAGTGACGGAATATCGTCCTCCGGGATTACGCCCCCGCCGAAGACGATGATGTCCGACGCGTTCTTTTCCTTCAACAGATCGATGACGCGCTTGAAATAAAACTGGTGCGCCCCCGAAAGGATGCTGATTCCGATGGCGTCCGCGTCCTCCTGTATCGCCGTCGTCACGATCTGCTCCGGCGTCTGCCGAAGTCCCGTGTAGATGATCTCCATCCCCGCGTCGCGAAGCGCCCGCGCAATCACCTTCGCTCCGCGGTCGTGACCGTCCAGGCCCGGCTTCGCTATCACCACTCGTATCTTCTTCTTATCTGACATCGTTCAGCCCTCTTCCTGTACACTCATCCTGCAGCATTACGATCTACAGCACGATATTCTCGACGTACTCGCCAAACTCTTCCCGCAGGACTCCGCAGATCTCGCCCTCCGTCGCGTACACCCGCACCGCGTCCAGAATGAGGGGCATCAGGTTCGTTTCTTCGTCCTTCGCGCCCCTGCGAATGCCCTCCAGACGCTCTTTCACCGCAACGTTATCCCGGCTTTCGCGAAGCTTCCTCAGCTTTTCGACCTGACGCTGCTCCACCGAGGAATCGACCCGCAACAGCTTGCGGTGCGACGTGCCCTCATCCGCCTGGAAGCGATTGACCCCCACGACCGCCGTGTCTCCGGATTCCACGGATTTCTGATAGTCGTATGCCGCGTCCTGAATCTGCTTCTGGGGGTAGCCCTTCTCAATGGCGTGCAGCATACCCCCCATCTCGTCGATCTTCCTGATGTACTCCATCGCGCCGGCCTCGATTTCGTCGGTCAGCTTTTCGACGACGTAACTTCCGGCGAGCGGGTCGACCGTGCTGGTCACGCCCGATTCGTACGCGACGACCTGCTGGGTGCGCAGCGCGATCTCCACGCTTTTTTCCGTCGGCAGGGCCAGCGCCTCGTCCATGCTGTTCGTGTGCAGCGACTGCGTGCCCCCCATGACGGCCGCAAGCGCCTGCAGCGTCACGCGAATGATGTTGTTCTCCGGCTGCTGGGCCGTCAGCGTGCAGCCCGCCGTCTGCGTGTGGAAGCGCAGCATCTGCGCCTTCGGGTTCGTCGCGCCGAAGCGCTCCTTCATGATGCGGGCCCACAGGCGACGCGCGGCGCGGAATTTCGCGACCTCCTCGAGAAAATCGTTGTGCGCGTTGAAAAAGAAGGAAAGACGCTCCCCGAAATCATCGGGGTCCAGTCCCTTCTTCCTCGCCGCCTCCGCGTAGGCGATCCCGTCCGCCAGCGTGAACGCCACCTCCTGGATCGCGGTGCTCCCCGCCTCCCGAATATGGTAGCCGGATATGGAAATCGTGTTCCACTTCGGGACCTCGCGTCCGCAAAAATCGAAAATGTCCGTGATCAGGCGCATCGAAGGATGGGGCGGGAAAATATACGTCCCTCTCGCGATGTACTCCTTCAGAATATCGTTCTGAATCGTGCCGGAAAGCATGTCCGCCCTGACGCCCTGCTTTTCTCCCACGCAGATGTACATCGCCAGCAGCACCGCCGCCGGCGCGTTGATCGTCATCGACGTCGACACCCTGTCAAGGGGTATTTTGTCGAACAGTATTTCCATGTCGGCGAGGCTGTCGATCGCGACCCCCACCTTGCCGCACTCGCCCGCCGCCATGTGGTGGTCCGTGTCGTAACCAATCTGCGTCGGCAGGTCGAACGCGACGGAAAGCCCCGTCGTCCCCCGCTCCAGAAGGTAACGATAACGCGCGTTCGACTCCTCCGCCGTGGCGAAACCCGCGTACTGGCGCATCGTCCAGAACCGTCCGCGGTACATTGTCGGCTGCACCCCGCGCGTGAAGGGATATTCTCCGGGGAATCCGACGTCGCGGGCATAATCGTGTCCCTCCAGAGATTCCGGATCATAAAGTCGAGCGAGCGGTATTCCTCCGCCCGTCGTAAACGCCGCCTTACGCTCCGGGTTCTTTTGCAGGGTTTTATCGACCCTGCTCTCATACACCGCTTTTGCTTTCTTGAACTCCGTAACCTCAAACTCCGTAACCCCCACTGTCAAAAACCTCCTTATGAAATCACTGCTCCAGAAGATCCGGCCACAGAGGTATCCAGTCTCTGGTGTGCATCAGTCCGATGTCCAGATAGACCGTCAGCATCGAACGTCCGGGATACCCCGACGAGGCAAGTTCCTCCGGCAGCGGAACGTAAATCTCCATTTTACTGCGAGGCGGGCTCAGGTCCGGAACGCCGGAAAGGGAAAAGACGACTTTTCCTCCCGTCAGGGCAGCCGCCCTGACCATCTCCGTTCCGGGCACGGAACGGGCCCATACGTCCAGCTCCAGCCCGTTGTTCAGACAAAAAAACGCCATCATGTCCAGTTCTTCCTGACTGAAGTCGATGGAGGAGTCGATCACGACGTTCGTCAGCGTCTTCTCCCAGGTGTTCCAGACGGAGGGCAGGCTAATCTGAATATCCGTCCCGTTCTCGACCACCATGTTGTTCAGGGCCGGACTGATTACGCCGACGGAAGCGGGCCGGTGAAAGACGAACATCCCCGGCTCCGTCCCGCCGTCCTTCCAGGCCGCGGACGAAGAGATCAGCCGGTTGTTCCATATGGCGTAAACGACGGGATCCGAGATCCCCGAATACGTTGCGAAGGGGGAGACCAGCGTGGCGTCCAGTACGAAGCTTTCCCTGTCCTTTTCGAGGGAAACCCCGGGACGGAAGATGCTCAGAAAACCCGGCGACGCGTCGCGGTTCGGCATCATCACAGCCTTCCAGAGCTTGGACGCCATAATATCGAGGCAATATATATCCCCCGTCGGAGAATTGAAAAGCGTCCAGCCGCCGGAGAGATCGCCCTTCATCAGCTCGGCCGGCTCGGTGCGCCTCTCCTGAAAGTTGACGGCCACCCTGTAAAGGCCTCCGTTCTCACTGATAAAAAAAAGCTCCCCCAGCGAAGACCAGCAGACATCCCTCGGGCGGATCGCCTCCACGGAGAAAAAATTCCTTTCGTCGGTGACGTCCAGGAAAAAAATTCTCTCGTTGCTCCGGTCCGCCACAGCCATCCATGGACCGTACATCGACAGGGCCACGGGCTCGAAGAGCAGAGGCTGATCCGGAGGCGTCCAGGAGCCGAGGGATTCCAGCGTCGTCGGAGAGCGAAAGGACACCTCGCGCCCCACGGGATCGGCCACGGCGAACGCCCCTGCGGAAATGAGCGCCGCGTCCGCCGCCGTGCAGTCGAGGCTTCCCACGACATCGAGCGACAACGGATCGGCGATGCCGAAGGAGTACACCCCGCCGTCGGTCGTGACGACACGAAAGGAACCGTCCCCCATCGGCAGGGTCGCGGCCGGATTGTCGACCGAAAGGTACGATACCCGGCCGTCGGCTTTTCCCTTTTTGCCCGGATAAGCGACGTAAACGCGGTTTCGCGTCGTGTCCGCCAGACAGAGGACCGAACCAAACGCGTCGACCCTGGCGAGCCCCGCGAGGCTGAAGGGCTTGAAGTACCCCAGTTCAAACTCGGTCTGCAGGTCGACGGGGTCGATACGCCACCTGGCGGAAAGCGGAGAAAGCCCGACGAGAGCCCGCATGTCGCGTTGCAGGCCGATCACGTGGGACAGGATCATCGGCATGGCCGTGTCCCTCGGACGCACCTCCAGGTAGTAGGACAGGCTTTCCCGCCCCGTGGCGAGGTCTCCGATCCTGTTCATCGTCAGGCCTCTCAAAAGATAATAGTCCACCATGTAGGTGTTGACCTTCAGCGCGCGGTCCAGATAATCCAGAGTGCTCCAGTAATCCCGATCCAGATAGTACGAATAAGCCCGGGAGAAGTGGCGCTCGGATTCGTCCAGACGAGCCCGGGGCACCTCCCCGGAAAAGGCCGCGCCGCCCCAAAGGACGTTCAGAACCAGAAAAATACCGATCAAAACTCGTGCGACGACTTTAACTTTTGCTCTCATATGCACTCCCGAAACCATAAAACTCGAACAGTGAGGTAAAGAATACCACATCACCTTCCCTTTTGCCTGCGCTAAAGACCGGAGCGTTCATCTCCGGCCTACGGCAAAAGGGCTCGATAGCCGAAGACGATCGCCGCCGCGAACAAAAAGCCCAAAAGCATCCGGAGATACAGCACCCACAGGTCGTTGCCGGGCAGTTCTCCCTTCTGTATCCGGACCACCAGCCTCGCGACCAGAAGCGTCAGGCCGAAGGAACCGAGCGCCATCAGGGCGTAAACGTTACTCTGCGGCATCCGACAGGCCCTCCAGAAAGCGCCGCACGAGGTTGCCCGCGACGGCTTTGCGGTACTCCGCCGACTTTCGCGGATTCAGCCCGGCCGTCGTCGCTTCGACGGCCCTGTCGATCGACGCGGAGGTCGGTTTCTGCCCCTCGAGCGTCGCCTCGAGCCCCCTCAGCCGAATCGGAATTGGGGACATGCTGCCCGCCGCGGCCCGAAATTCTTTCACAACCCCGTCCTCGAGCCGGGCAGACAGCGCCAGAGACGCCCGGGAAAGGCTCAGCGCCGCGCGCGAGCCCCGTTTGTAAAACCTTTGCAGCCCGCCCTTCGGGATGGGAAGGACGATTTCCTGCAAAATCTCGCCCGGCCGGAGGTCGGTCTTTCTGTAGGCCCTGATGAACTCCTCCACCGGCAAAGTGCGCTCGCCCCTCGCGCTCTGCAGGCGTACCCTGCCCTCCAGAGCCAGCAGAACGACGGGCATGTCCGCGGCCCCGGAGGCAGTCGAGAGATTGCCCCCGATCGTGGCCCGGTTGCGGACCGCCGGAGCGGCGCTCAGAAGGGCCGCCTCGCGAAGGGCGGGAAAATGCTCCGCGACGAGGGCGTCTTCCCCGAGATCCGCGTCCGTGACGCAACTGCCGATGCGGACCTCCCCGCCCCTTCGTTCGATGGCCTTCAGCTCCTTCAGCCCAAAGATGTCCATTGCCCCCGGGACCTTCAGCCTGCCGTTCTTAATGTCCGGGGCCGTGTCGGTTCCCCCCGCGAGCAGAAGCAGACCGGGATGCTCC
>JAISSA010000019.1 GCA_031273365.1 Synergistaceae bacterium | reverse complement strand
AAGCATTCCTTACGACATTTACGAACAGGAAGGGCGAAAGTACGCCAGAGAGCGCGAACGCGGACGCGAATGCGGTATCGTGACCCCCTATGCGGAAAGTTTCTATCACGCCGTTCTGTGCTCTCTGGTCTGGGCATCGCGAGTGAACACGGCGGCGGAAAGCCACAGCTACTGGGGGCGAAGCGACATCGAGGCGGAGAAGAACGGTCACCGTTACGTGGTGGAGCTGAAGGTCGCGGAGGGGAAAGAGGCGGCGGAGAAGGCGGCCGACGAGGCGATCCTGCAGATTCGGAAAAAGGGGTACGCGGACAAATACGCAAGCCTGACCGTAACCTGCGCAACGCCATCGACAACCCTGATCGGACTGGCGGTGGACCAGACGAGACGCCGGGTGGGAGGATACAGGATCGAAAAACTATAAACCCCATATCGGGGCTATATCCTGAGGGTTACCCTTCTGTCCTTTTCGATCCTGCAAGCCCCAACCCGTCGGGCCGTCCGGTCCACCGCCAGCCCGATCAGGGTCGTGGACCCCCGGGTCGTGGACCCCTGAGTCACCCCCGTCTCCGCGTATTTATCCGCGTATCCTTTTTCTCGAATCTGCATCATCGCGTCATCGGCGGCTTTTTCCGCCGCCTCTTTTCCGTCGGCGACCTTCAGCTCCACCACGTAACGATGTCCGTTCTTCTCCGCCTCGATGTCGCTGCGGCCCCGGTAACTGTGATTCTCCGCCGTTGTGTTCACCTGCGAGGCCCAGATCAGCGCAAAGAGGATCATGTGATAAAAACTCTCCGCGTACGGGACCGAAATGCCTCCCTCCTGTTTGCGCCGGTGTTCTCTGGCATACTTTCGTTCTTCACGTTCGTAAAGATCGTAAGGCAGACTCGCAAGCAGCGCGTTGTAGACCTTCACCAGCTCTCCGGCACACCCGTTCCCCAACGCTTCTCCAAGGTCGTTCGCCGTGGCCCGGATACCGGGGAGCTCAAATTTCCCGTAAAGAAAGAGGCGCGCCACCGAAGAAAGCACTTCTTTGTTCGGATAGTCGAGGACAAGGTTCCTGCCGCGTTGCTCCCGCACCGCGAGGTACCCGCTCTGAAAGAGGAAGCTCTCCGGCGACGCCCGCTCGATCTCCGCCACCAGGGTAAACTCGTCGTCGACGCTCAGGCCGCGGAAGTTTTCCACCTCCAAATCGTGCTTTTTGACGTACGCAACCAGAAAGGACGGCGTGCCCGTCTCGAACCAGTAGTTTTTGAACGTCGCATCGTCGAAAAAATTCAGCGTGGAAAACGGATTATAGAGGCGATTCCTGCCGTCGAACGAAAATCCGTCGTAGTAATCCCGGATTTGAGAGACAAGGTCCTCCCGGCTTTCTCCCAATGCAGCGGCCGTTCTGTCGATATGGCCTCCAAAATTGGACAGGAGCTCGTCTTCGGTATAACCCAGCATCGTTGCATATTCGTTCTTCATGGAGATGTCCTTCAGGTTGTTCATCGCGGAGAATATGCCCATCTTCGCAGATTTGCTGATGCCTGTCATGAAAACAAAACGAAGAAATTTATCGGAAGCCTTGATTTGTGTATAAAAATCTTTGAGGAGTCTGCGGATTTCATCGGCTTTTTCAGGCTGCGCGATAAAATCCAGTATCGGATGATCGTACTCGTCAACGAGGACAACCACGGGAATTTGTTCTTTTTTCGCAAGCGTCTCGATCAGTTCGCAGAGCGCCGTGGAAGGATCCCTGAAAGCCAGCTCGGAGAGTCCGACGGAATGACGTTCCGCGTTTCTCCTGACCTGAAGAATCATGGAATCGACCAATGTCTCCATCCCGCGGGTCGCGATGACTTTGCTCATGTCCAGTTCCACAACGGGATGCGCTTTATAATCCGGCCGCTCAAAGAACTTTTCGGCGTAAAGTCCCCGAAAGAGCTCCTTTTTCCCGGAAAAGAGCGCGTCGAACGTGGAGATCGTCAAAGACTTGCCGAACCTCCGGGGCCGCGAAAGAAAATAGACTTCTCCATCGTCAATGAGATCCACAAGGTATTTCGTTTTATCGACGTAAAGATAGCCTTTTTCCCTGATTTTTTCGAACGACTGAATGCCTGTCGGCAGTTTGGGAAGTTTGTTCACGGAATTTGCCCTTCTTTCCGGTCTTATCCGACGATACGGACTCCATCAGGTCTTTCACAGGAGCAACCGCATCAATTATAGCAGCAGGGGGGTCTCGACAGTTCGAATGGGATGCGGAAAGAGGCGAACGTCCTCCCGAAAAATTCGTAAAGCGAAAAATCTCTTTTATGACTGAAGTTTACGGATGTTTTCCGAGTTTCATCTCCATTTTGGAGAAATACATAAGTATCTTGACATATTGATCTAAAGCTTGTATTCTGTCTTCATGCCGTCTTTGTGTCGGTAATTTTGTTTGTTTTAGGAGGCTTTTTATTAATGGCTCAGGGTACCGTGAAGTGGTTCAACGAGAGCAAGGGGTATGGGTTTATTACTGCTGACGAGGGTAAGGATGTTTTTGTGCATTACAGCGCGATCATGGGTGAAGGCTTCAAAACCCTTGCTGAGGGACAGAAGGTATCGTTCGAAATCGTGAATGGCGAAAAGGGACCGCAGGCAGCCAACGTCTCCAGGCTATAAGCTTTTCAGAATCGTCAAAGATCGTTCAATAACAACAGGATCGCCAAAAATCCAGGGCTCCCCGAAGGGGGAGCCCATTTAAACAGGAGCTCTTTCGCGCGGCGTTCTGCCGCGCTGATGTTCCGTTTTATCAGGGGGCTGACGCCCCCTGGACCCCCTGAAAAACACGAAACCTGATGCAACTTAACCATCATAAACTTAATCATCATAAACTTAACAGGCATAATCAATCGAAAAATTTATCCGCGTAGACATACAGGGCCGAGGAACCTCCGGTGTGGAGGAAGAGAATGTTTTTTGCCGCGTCGAAATATCCCTTTTTGATCAGGTCTATCGTCCCGGCCATCGCCTTTCCGGTATAAACGGGATCGAGGAGAATGGCTTCGGTGCGGGCAAGGAGCTTCACGGCTTCGATCATGCCCTCGGTCGGGAGGGAATAGCCCTCGCCGACGTAGTCGTCGAAAACAATCACATCGTTCCGCGAGAAGGGGACCGGAACTTTAAGTTTCTCGAAGAGTCTTTGCGTCAAAGAATACACGGCTTCGTTTTTTGTGATGTAACCGTTCAGGCTCAGGAGTCAGTCCCTGTCCTGCCTGGCCGGGGCGGGCAGCTCAGGACTCATGAGCCTTCTGTAATAGCCGCCCGCGCCGTAGAGGGCCGCAGCGGGGTTGTGGCACAGCACCCTGTCCTTGACGATCAGGTACGTCACGGGGGCCTTCGAGTGCTTTATGAACAGGCTGTCGTGGCCGACGCAGAGGCCGATGACGATGTTGAGCTCCGTATTCTGCTCGTTCAGCAGCGTGGCCTGGAGGATGGGGTTGCACATGGACTCGTGAGAGCCGGGGGACAGCTTCTGATCCTCCGTCAGGCCGATCACCGTTTTATCCACAGCCCCAACCTTGCAGGCCACTCCGTAGATGTCGATGCCCTTGGCCCGCGCGATGCGCGCGAACTGGTTGCATTCGCTCAGCAGCCCCACGCAGGTGGCGACGCCCACTTTTTTGTAGCCCATCGCCCTGATGAAGAGCAGGGTTTCCTCCACCCGCGTGGCCCTGCCGTAGTAGTCCGATTCGATTTTCGCCGAGGCGAGGGCGATCTTCCGGTCTTTGGGGCTTTTGATATAGCGCTTCGTGACGTCCTCCACGATTCCCTCTTTTGCGTTCGTGGTCAGACAGAACTCGGGAAACGACTTCCGCAGGTTCGAGCAATTGCCGACCGTACAGCTCGAACAGCTCAGCTCCTGCGTCCCAGTTTGCGTCCCGCTCATTTCAGGCACCTCGCTTCATTAATTGATATCGCAGCGGCATTTTCATCTCTGTCCGGTTCAGTTCCACATAGAACGGGGTCAGGGGACTGGAGAAAAATCCCCTGCGGGGCTTTTGTCGGGGGGCGGAGCCCCGTGGTTTTTACTTTGGGCATTTAGCCAATTCTGAAAAAAGCACAAAAAAACAGAAGCTCTGAAACCGCTTCTGAGATTACGTGTACCGCGCCATGCATTCGCTTCTGGGGCATCGTCAGAGACAACAACACCGGTCAAACGAAGCGCGCACGATACGGTAATCTCCCACACTACACATGCACGAACGCATCCCCTGCATTCGCGTCATTCTGTCAGCACAACAGGATTCCCGCATCGCACACTTTTTCATATTCGCGCTCTCCTGTCCCGTTCCATTGTCAGCAACTTAAGCCAAAACCATGGGGCTCCGCCCCATACCCCGCAGGGGACGAGTCCCCTGACCCCGTTAATTTTTCTCAGTTGCCAGGGTTTCGTTCATGCTGCCCGTTCTGTAACCCAGAAGATCCAGCGAAACATAGGTGAAGCCGATCTCCCTGAACTGTCTGTACAGCGTCTCGCGTACCCCCTGGTCCATCAGAACGCCAAAACCGTCCTCGTCCGTCTCGATTCGGGCCGACTCCCCGTGGTGGCGCACCCGCACCTGTCTGAGCCCAAGGTCCAGAAGAAGCTGCTCCGCGCGGTCCACCATCCCGAGCCGCTCCGGAGTGATCTTCTCTCCGTAGGGGAAACGGGAGGAAAGGCACGCGAAGGACTGCTTGTCCCACGTGGGCAAACCCAGCTCCCAGGAAAGACTCCGAATCTCCACCTTGCTCAGTTCCGCGTGACGCAGAGGGCTTTTAACCCCCTGCTCCTGAACCGCGATCAGGCCCGGCCGGTAATCTCCGTTATCGTCCATGTTCGAGCCCTCGGCTACGTTGTCGATGTCGTGTTCCCGCGCGACGGCCCATATCTTTGCGAACAACTCGTTTTTGCACAGATAACAGCGATTCGTCGGGTTCATGGCAAAACCCTCGATATCCAGCTCCTCGGAGTCGCAGATGACGTGCAGAATCTTTTCCTTTTCACAAAAGGCCTGCGCCTCCCTCAGCTCCCGCTCCGGAAAGGAACAGGAGCGCGCCGTGACGGCGATGGCCCGCTCACCCAGCTCGTCGTGCGCCGTCTTCAGCAGAAAGGTGGAATCCACCCCCCCGGAGAACGCGACCGCCACGCTTTTGAGTTCGGAGAGATAACGCTTCAGGTTTTCATGCTTAGACTGCAGGCTTGCATGCTTAATCGGGTTTTCCTGCTTAAAACAAAGATCGCTCATACTGCCTGTCCTCCCGGGATTCGCCCGTCTCAGGCGGCAATCGTTCCACCCCCGACGACGACGTCGCCGTCGTACAGAACGACCGCCTGTCCGGTCGCGGTATTGCGCTGCGGTTCGTCGAACTCGACGCGTATCCTGTCGTCCCCGACCCGCTCGACCGCCGCCCACTGCTCACAGCGCCTGTACGCCGCCTTTGCCCGAACCCTGATGATCCCTTTCGGAGGGGCGCCCACGGTCCAGTGCAGATCTTCGGCAAACAGGACCTTCGAGTACAGCGTCGCCTCGTCGCCAAGCGTGATCGTGTTGTCCGCCATGTTCTTTCCGCAGACAAACAGCCGATGCCGCGAAGAAATTCCCAAGCCCCTGCGCTGACCGACAGTATAACAGATCAGACCCTTATGCCTGCCAAGGACGTTGCCCGACGAATCTATAAAATTCCCCGCCTCGCAGGGCCTGCCTCTGTACCCTTCGATAAAACGGGCATAATTGCCCTTCGTCACGAAACAGACGTCCTGGCTCTCCCGTTTTTGGGCGTTGAGGAAACCCCGCGCGCTCGCGATCTCCCGCACTTCCTTTTTGTTCATTCTCCCCAGAGGGAAGAGCGTATGCGCCAGCTGCTCCTGCGTCAGAGAGTAAAGGAAGTAACTCTGATCCTTCGCGCCGTCCAGCGCCTTTTTCAGCAGAAAAACGCCCCCTGCGTCCCGCTCGACCCTCGCGTAGTGCCCCGTGACGAGAAAGTCGTACTCCAGCTGACGCACCCGCGCCAGCAGTCTGTCGAACTTGATGTAGCGGTTGCAGTCGACGCAGGGATTCGGCGTATGCCCGTCTTCATAGGCCTCCACAAACCGCCGGATGACCTCTCTTTTGAAGTCCTCGGAAAAATTGAAGACGTAATGGGGAATCCCCAGACGAAAGGCCACCCCGCGGGCGTCGTCTGTATCCTTTAACGAACAGCAGGCGTCGTCCCGGTCCATGCCGACATCCTCGTTGGAGAACAGCTTCATCGTCACTCCGACGCAGTCGAGCCCCCGTTCCTTCGTCAGGCAGGCGGCGACGGAGCTGTCCACCCCGCCGCTCATGGCGATGATCGCCCTGCCGTGGTTCATTCCGCAAACATGGGCGTGGACAGGTAACGTTCTCCGGTATCCGGCAGGAGGGCGACGATCGTCTTCCCCGCAAACTCGGGACGTCTGGCGACCTGTGCGGCGGCCCATACCGCGGCCCCGGAGGAAATGCCGACGAGAAGCCCCTCCGTCCTGGCGATCTCCCTGCCCGTCGCGAAGGCGTTTTCGTCCTCGACGGGAATGATCTCGTTGTAGATGGACGTCTCCAGCACGTCGGGAACGAACCCCGCCCCGATGCCCTGAATCCTGTGCGTCCCCGGCGTCCCTTTGGAAAGCACGGGAGAACCCGCGGGCTCCACGGCCACGATGTGGATGGACGGATTTTTCGACCTCAGAAACCTGCCTGCCCCCGTAATCGTGCCGCCCGTGCCGATGCCGGACACAAAGACGTCCACCTTCCCGCCCGAATCCGTCCAGATTTCCGGCCCCGTCGTCTCCTCGTGGATGGTCGGGTTGGCCGGGTTTATGAACTGGCCGGGAATGAAGCCGCCGGGAATCGTCTGCACCAGCTCGTCCGCCTTCGCGATCGCGCCCTTCATGCCCTTCGCGCCCTCGGTAAGCACCAGCTCCGCGCCATAGGCCTTCAGGAGGTTGCGTCGCTCGACGCTCATGGTCTCCGGCATGGTCAGAATGATCCTGTACCCGCGGGCCGCGGCGACGGCGGCAAGTCCAATGCCGGTGTTGCCGCTGGTGGGCTCGATGATGACCGAACCCGGCTTCAACAGGCCCTTCGCCTCCGCGTCCTCCACCATGGACTTGGCGATGCGGTCCTTGACGCTTCCCGCCGGGTTGAAGTACTCGAGCTTACCGACGATCTTCGCGCCCAACGCATTTTTTGTCCCATAGGCGGCCAGTTCAAGCAACGGAGTCCTGCCGATCAGATCCGTAATCTTCGAATATATTGGCATGAGATAATCTCCTTTTTAAGTATGCAAACCCTGCGAAAACCAGATGTCGCTTATCGTATAACGTCAGCCCGCGGCGAAAAAAAATGGCGGCGACAACACATCTGACCACTCCGAATCTCCGATATCAGGAGTTTTTGTAAAAAATCACACACATGGCATCACCTCTCGCTCTGAATGCAGCAACGTCCCGCCCATAAATCTTATCTATTTAGTTGGGTATAATAGAGCCTGACGCGCTCCCTGTCAATAGCAGCTTAAAAGACATAGCAACAGGGCATGGCAGACCTGAAAGCAAACCAAAGTTTCGGCTATATGTAATAGTCGTTGACTCCGTTGCGTTCCCGGTGCCTGTCCAGTATGTCCTGAAGGGTGATGCCGTCCAGATAGTCGTTGATGACCCGTTCGAGCCCGCGCCAGATGTCGAGGGTTATGCAGAAGGAGCTTCGTTCGCACTGATTGATCTCGTCCACCAGACAGGCCACGGGCGCGAGGTTGCCCTCCGTCAGGCGCAGAACATCGCCGACGGTATAGTGCCTGGGCGGTTTCGCCAGTTTATATCCTCCCTGGGATCCCCGCGTGGTTTTCAGCATTTCGGTATTTTTCAAAAGCGTTATAATCTGCTCGAGGTAATTTTTGGAAATGCCCTGTCTCTGGGCCACATCCTTCAGCGAAACATAACCCTCGTTGCCGTGTTCAGCCAAATCCAGCAGCATTCGCAGGGCATATCTTCCCTTTGTCGATATCTTCAATGACGGTCTCCTCCACCCTGTAGCGTTTTGCTGTTCCTTAAACAGTATCCATCACTTTGATAAGGATTCTACAACAAAAACGCAGGGCACGGTAATGATTTGCAATTTTGCTCAGCTCGCCCGCCGGTCCGGGATTTGGGTGGACGCCGGTCCGTTTTCCGCCCCCGGCGTCTCCTCTGCCTCCTCGATCAGCATTCCTGCGCCGCCGATGAGGTATTCCATACCCGACCAGACGGTGAGAAACATGGCCACCCACATCAGCGCCATGCCCCCCGGCAGTTTCAGAATCAGCAGACAGATGGCGATGATCTGGAACACCGTCTTGATCTTGCCGCCGCGCGAGGCCGAGATCACGAGTCCCTCGGCCGAGGCGACCAGACGCAGGCCCGTCACGACGAACTCGCGCGTGATGATGACGACGACGATCCAGGCCGGAATCCTTTGCAGCTCCACCAGAGCCACCATGGCGGCGATGACCAGCACCTTGTCCGCCAGGGGATCGATGAATTTGCCCAGAGTGGTCACCAGCTTGTCCCTGCGGGCGATATACCCGTCCAGCGAGTCCGTCAGAGCCGCGACGATAAACACCCCCGCCGCCAGAACGTCCCCCAGATTCGGGCGATCCGCCCCCAGGACGGACAGAAACGGAAACGGCGTCCTGATCCTGAGGGTAAGAAACAACAGCACCAGCGGCGCCAGAAAAACGCGGGCGAGGCTCAGCATATTGGGTACGTTCAGCGCTTTGATTCTCAATGCTTTAATCTTCAATTTGAACAGTGCCTCCCAAACACAGTGTACAAACCCCGCAGAAATTCCGCGGGGGCCAGTACCCTTCCTCCCAAAACCGGGAAAGGGGCAGACTTCGAAGCCCAGGGCCGAAACGATTTCTGTCCCCCCTGAACGCGCCCTGTCTCCATGAATTTGAACAGTCACTTTCTGCATTATAGCCTAAAAGACAAAAGCAGTGTTTATAAATCACGTCACTTCAGGAGAAAGGCATTTAGAATTAGAGAAAAGGACGTTCCTGAATTTTATGCTAATATGATTCGGGTATTTTTTGCGACGTATTTTCGAATATGGGGGCGTGTGATCGGCAATGGACATAAACGGAAAGGCTTACAAAGAGATGCTTGCGCGGAGGCCCCTGAACGTCAGGGCTCTGTGGGGGAACGAAAACGTCGGTCTGGTCAGTGGACGCGATATTTACGCCGCCTGCCGGGAGCTGGGCTGTGTGGCGCTGGCGGCGAACTGTCGCAACCCTCTGACGGCGAAGGGCGTGCTGCGCGCGGCCAAAAAGCTGAACGCGGCCGTCGTGCTGGAGGTCGCGAAGTCCGAGACAACCTACTGCTTCGGCAACTTTGAAAACCTGCCGACCTGGGCGGCAAAATATTCCAAGGAACTGGGCGATGGCGTGATCTTCGCCATGCACGTCGACCATTACGGCATCAAGGGGGACTCCGACGTCAACAAGGCCGTCTCCCACCTGCCGACGCTGGTGACCGAGGGCTGGACCTCCGTGGCCATCGACGCCTCGCACCTTCAGGACTACGAAAACCTCTGCGCCACGCGCGACGTCGCGATGAACATCCCCGCTTATCTCGGACTCGAGGTGGAGGTCGGCGAGATCAAGGGTGCCGGGGAGCTTTCCACCGTCGAGGAGGCCCTCTTTTTCATCGGCGGGCTGAACGCGTGGGGAATTTATCCCGACCTGCTCGCGATCTCCAACGGATCCCAGCACGGGACCTACGACGCCGCCAGCGGACAGCAGGAGGGCATCGACCTGAACCGCACGCGGGAGATCGTCGACGCGATTCGTCCCTATGGCGTCTCCATCGCGCAGCACGGCATCTCGGGAACTCCGCTCCGCAAGGTCGAGGAGTTCCATAAATACGGCATCAACAAGGGCAACGTGGCGACGCTGTTCCAGAACATCGTGTTCGGCGTCAGGATGGACCCGGAGACGGGGAACGCGGACACCTCCGCCGGCGGCTACGTCAAGGAAAGCGGACGGGGCATCGGGGACGCGCTCTGGAACAAGATCGTCTCCTGGGCGGACGGAGAAAAACTGAGCCGCAAAAGCGGCGACTACAAAAAGGCCAACCTGCCGTTCGGCAAGTCGATCATGGGCGAGCCCGACGAGATTCAGGAGCGTATCGTGGGCGAGACCGAGGAATGGGCGATCCGTTTCATCCGGGCCATGAAGTCCGAGGACAGCGCCGACAGGGTTCTGGAGGTCATGAGCCGCCGTCCCGACCACAACGCCTCCCCCGACAGAAAGCCCCTCAACGCCCGGGGAAACTACACCGCCGACCACGCCCCCAATCGAAAAAAGAGCGAGGGAAACTTCGACGACTGAAGATCACGGCCCCCTCGGCTTCGCCGGCGCTCAGGGCGCGGATGTGGGCGGGCTCCGCTCCCCTGAGTCTGCGCCTTTGCCGCAGGAGGGAGCAGCACCCGCCCGCTTCCCGCTGCTCCCTCCCTGCATATCCCTCAATCACCGCTGTCGGCCTGAGCGCTTTTTGCATATTTTTATAATTAAGAAACGTCACAAAAAAAAGGACAGCTTCGATGGACAGACTGTTTTTGTTATCTTCGTGGAACAGGTTCGAAAAAATATGGATAGCGGCCTTCTGTGCCACAGGAATAGGGCTGACTTTAGTCTGGGGAGACAATCTTTTCGGTTTTACCGTATTTTTTTCCGGGATATTATGCGTTATCCTCGCGGCAAAAGGACATATCTGGAATTACCCTGTCGGAATGTACAACAATTTTGGATATGCGTATCTTGCGTGGGTTAATGGGCTTTACGGAGAGGTATCTCTGTACCTTTTCTTCTTTGTACCCGCCAGCATCATTGGTTTTTTCATGTGGCGCAGACATCTGTCCGGCGATTTCGTCGCAATGAGGTCATTGCGGCCTCATATTGTCGCTGGCATAGCCGTCGTCTGCGTTATCTTCATCGCGTCGTTGGGTTATGGACTTTCGATGATAAAAACGCAAAATACTCCTTACATCGACGCGGTGACAAACGTATTATCCATTACTGCCACGCTTCTCATGATGTGGCGTTACCGCGAGCAGTGGATAGCGTACATCGCTTTGAACTGCTTCTCGTTGGGCATGTGGGCGGTGAGGTGGTCCCATGGCAGCGAAGACGGCCCCATCATGTGCGTGATGTGGGCGGCGTTCCTGGTAAACGCCTTTTATGGGTACGTCAACTGGAGCAAAGGCGCAAAAATCTCCAGAGGTCCGGTGCAATGAAAAAAACAGGACTGACTTTGGGAAAATACGCGCCGCTGCATAAAGGACATCAGTACCTTATCGAGACAGCGATGTCAGAGGTCGACGAAATGTATCTGCTGATTTACGCTACAGATCTTCTGTCGGTCCCTCTCCAGATTCGTGCCGGCTGGATACGGCGCCTGTATCCCGACGTTCATGTAATAGAATGCTGGAATGGCCCAAAGGGCTGCGGCCACGACAGAGCATACCAGATACAGGAAGAAAACTGCATTCGCTCGATGCTCGAAAAGAATGGAGCGCCACGCATAACGCATTTTTTTTCGAGCGAATTTTACGGTGAACACGTCAGCAAATCGCTGGGCGCAATCGACAGGAGAGTCGATGAGGCCCGCATCACAGTTCCGATATCCGGGTGTCGCATAAGGGAGAACGTTTTTGCCGGCAGACAATACATCGACGATGTCGTATACCCCGACCTGATAACGAAAATTGTTTTCATGGGGTCGGTCTCCACAGGCAAATCAACCCTCGCGGAGGCGATGGCAAAACGCTGGAACACCGCATTTGTCTCCGAGTACGGCAGAGAATACTGGGAGAAGCATCAGGTGAACAGGAGGATCCCCCTCGAGGCATTCGACGAAATAGCGATCGGGCACATAACACTGGAGGACGAGGCGGTGCAGCGGGCGAACAGGTATCTCTTCGTGGATACGAACGCGATCAGCACATATATGTTTTCGCTGGACTACCACGGCCGCGCAACAGAGTTTTTGACACGGGCTGCGCTGGAAAATCAGACGCGTTACGACCTGTTTTTCCTGTGCGACGATGACATTCCTTACTGCGACACGTGGGACAGGAGCGGCGACGTCAAGCGCCATGTATTTCAACGGCAGATAATAGCCGATCTGAATGAACGGAAAATTCCCTACATCACGCTTAAAGGCTCTTTGGAAGCAAGAATGACGCAGGTTGACGCTATTGTTGCACGCTTCAATAAATTTTCAAATTTTTATGGTAATGTATTGAGTGGTTAACCGCGTTCACAGAAAAGATGATTAAGATGGACAACGCGAAAAATATTTCCGTTGTGATCGCTATGATAACGCCAGGCATCATCAAACTGCTGATGGATAATCGAGGGGTAACATTGGAAGCGGCTTCCCGTATCCTGTATAATTCATCGTTGTATAAAACGCTGGAAGCCGAAAAGACGAAGGCGTGGCGTCTCGGTTATCCCATTCTTTATGATTTACTGGAGGAAGAATTGGCAACCGGGGAAATCACCTGGCCGGAGGAACAATAATGAGCAAATTTGATGGCGAAGTATGGTTTCTGGCGTCATGCGTTGAGCTCTACAAAGACGAAAAAGGCATGAGCGGGCAGGAAGCCTGCAACTATCTGAGCAGCACCGGGGCCGTCAATTTTATTATTAATTGCTGGGAGGGGCTGCACATGACGGGTCCCCTGTACATCATCGACAGCATTGATGAATATATAGCCCATCACGCCGAGGAAACTCGACTTTAAAGTCTCCTCTCCAATGTCAACAACAAATTAAGCCCAAACGCGGGGCTCCGCCCCTTTTTTCTTAGACAAAAGCCCCGCAATTTTTCTCGGTTCCTGTTGACATTGGTCCCCTCTCCAAAAAATTATGAGGAAATTCTATTTTTTCTTAAAGATTTCATCCTGCCTGAGCTTCGCCAGGTTCGGGCGTTGGGATCGTTTCTTTGCGTCCCAGCCGAAAACGGATCATCCAATAGATCCTGTAAGCCGCGGGAATGGCCAGAAGCGCCAGAAACCCCCCCGCGATCAGGCCGCCGATGGCGACGACGGCGATGGGAGAACGCATTGCCGAGGCTCCGCCGGTGGACAGCGCCAGGGGGAGCAGCGACGCGACCGAGGTCGCGACGGCCATGACCAGGGACTTGAAGCGCGTCTCGGAGGCCTGCTCGATCGCCTGGTACGGATGGACGTTTTCGTCGCGCCGCAGAGTCTCCGCGTAATCGACGACGACGATGGCGTTGTTGACGACCATTCCGATCAGCATGATCACGCCGATCAGCGCGAAGATGGAGATGGACGTGCCCGAAACCAGCATCGCCGGGATCACGCCGATCAGTGCCATGGGGACCGTCAGCAGGATGATGAAGGCGTAGGCCCACGACTCCATGATGGCCGCCACCACGATATAAGTGA
This sequence comes from Synergistaceae bacterium, assembly GCA_031273365.1. Classification (GTDB taxonomy): domain Bacteria; phylum Synergistota; class Synergistia; order Synergistales; family Aminobacteriaceae; genus JAISSA01. The sequence continues at coordinate 4,451 of JAISSA010000019.1, read as the reverse complement.
TCACAATGGCGATGACGATGGCGCGGAAGAGCTCCTCGAATTCCTCCGCCATGCTCTCCTCCTCGCCGCCGAAGCTGAAGGAGTACCCATCCGGCAGGGTGAACGTCGAGAGGAGCTGTCGCATTTTCTCGTTGCCCTCGCCCGCCGTGATGTAGCGCACGTTGCCCGTAATGACCACCGCGCGCTCGCGGTCGACGCGACGAATCTCCGTGGGGGCGTCCCTCCAGACGACGTCCGCCATTTCCTTCAGAGGCACCAGGCCGTAGGCGGTCATGATCGGCAGGTCCGCCACCGTGTAAACGTCGCCTGCCTTCTGGCGGTCCAGTCGGGCCTTGATGTCGTACTCGAACCCGTCGCGGCGAAACTTGCCGGACTCATTGCCGATCAGGTAGCCTTTCACGATGCTCGCCAGGTCCGAAATATTCAGGCCCAAAGGCGAAAGCCGCCACCGAATGGGGGAAATCTGGAGCTCCGGCTTGCCCATTTCCGTCTCGATGGTCAGGTCTCGCACGCCGGGAATCGCGCGGCCCCTGGCCCGCACCTCCTCCGCGATGGAGTAGAGAACGTTCATGTCCTCCCCCTTGATCCGAATCTCGATGGGGTCGCCGAATCCGGCGCGAGTGTCGTTGATGGCGAACTCCACTCCTTCGAGCGTCGCCAGGAACGGGCGGATTTTGTCCGCCACGCTTTGCGTCGAGGGACGGAGAGGGTCGTCCGTCAGGTAAATGCCGATGGAGGATTGGTTGACGGAACTGCTTTGCATCGAGGCCCCCACCGTCGAGACGACGTTGCGGATGTACTCCCGCCGTTCGGGAAGGCTCTCGATGAAGGCCTCCACCAGCCGCGTTTTCTTTTCGGTCTCCTCGATCGAGGCGCTGTTGGCAAGCGTTAAATTGACGGTAATCGTCCCGTCGTCGACGACGGGGGTAAATTGAGTGCCGATCAGCCCGCCCAGCCTCAGCGCCCCATACATCAACCCCATGAATATCAGCATGGTGACGATGGGATGCCGAGTCGAACGGCGAAGAAAAAACATGAACATGTCCTTGAATCCCTCGTAGAGCCAGTTCCACCATCCGGTCAGAAAGCGGCTTACGGGAGATATTTCGCTGCTGGCCCTGACGCGCGCCGCCATGCAGGGCGTCACGGACATGGTCACCCACAGGGACAAAAGCGTCGCGTAGAGGATCGTCACCGCGTAGGGCGCCAGGAACTGTCCCGCCATTCCGTGCATGAGAGCCACGGGCAGGAAGACCCCCAGGTTGGTCAGGACGCCGGCCAGAACGGAGACGGAAATTTCCTCCGTGCCCTTCTCCGCGGCCTTGAAGGGTTCATAGCCCAGATCGCGGTAGCGATAGATGTTCTGGATGATCAGGATCGCGTTCATGACCAGGGTTCCCATGGAAAGGGCCAGCCCCAGCGTGCTCATCAGGTTCAGCGTGTAGCCGAGCCCCTGCATGGGGATGAACGTCCCCATGAACGCCACCGGCATCGACACGGCGACGATGAGCGTAGCCGAGATGCGTCCCAAAAACAGGTAGATGACAAGGCCCGTCAGGGCGATGCCGACGGCCGTGTCCCGAATGACGTTCTTGACCGAGATCTCGATGAACGAGGTGTCGTCCTGCGTGTAAGTCGCCGTGAACTCGGGAAGGTTTTTCAGGGCCGCCTCCAGATCTTTCTTGACCTCCCTGCCCGCGGTGACCACGTCGGCGTTGGCGCGGGGACTGATCTGCATCTGGACGACCGGCTCGCCGTTGGCCCGCGCGATGGAGCGAATGTCCGCCTCGCCGTCCACGACCTTCCCCAGAAGCGACAGCGGGATGGGCTCGCCCGCGGCGGTGGGAATGATGATGTTCTCGAGCTGGTCCACCTCGTTGAATTCCCCGACCAGACGCAGAGATATCTCGTCGGTGTTCTGAGTGATGTAGCCCGAGGGGTTCGTGATGTTGTTGGCCGCCACGACGGCGCAGATTTTCTGGTACGTGACGTTGTAGTCGGAGAGGGCCACGGGGTCCAGGATGATTTGAATTTCGCGGTCCCTGCCGCCCGTGACCTGCACCTGACCGACTCCCTCGACGCGGCCGACCAGAGGTTTTATTCTGTCCTCGATGTACTTCTTCGCGTCCTTTTCCGGCCACGTCGAGGTGAAGGAGACGGTCAAAAACGGCTCGGCGTTGATGTCGAACTTCATGCAGATGGATTCTTCCGCGTCGTCCGGCAGAGTCTGACGCGCCGCCTTGACTTTGTTGTTGACGTTCACCAGCGCCAGGTCGATGTCCGTGCCCGTCTGCATCTCGACAGCCACCATGGAGACGCCGTCCTGGGAGTAGCTGGTGAGGCTCTTGAGGTCCTCCAGGTCGGCCAGGGCGTCCTCAATGGGCTTCGAGACCAGCTGCTCGATCTCGTTGGGGCTGGCCCCCGTATATTTCGTCTGAACCAGCACGAAGGGAATCTCCACGTCGGGGAGGAGCGTCACGCCCAGCGTGGTGTAGCTGCTCCAGCCCAAAAGCACGAAAACGATGACGCCGCACCAGGTGAAAACCGGGCGACGGATGCAAAAACGTATAAATCCGCCCATTCTGTTCTTTTACCGTTGACCGTCAGCGACTTTCGCGCCTGCGGCTTTCGAGATGAGAGCTCCATCGAAAAGGGTCCTGTTGCCGCTGACGATCAGCTGGTCGCCGGCCTGCAGCCCCGAGGTGACGATGACCTGCCCGTTCCGTCCCTCGCCCGTATCGACCTCGACCAGGTCGGCTTTGTCGCCCCTGGCGACGTAGACGAATTTCTTCTCCCCGCGGTACATGACGATGTCCGAGGGAACGATGATGACGTCCTGCTTCCTTTCGACGAGGAAACGCCCCTCCAGATACGTCCCCGGCAGGAGGCCGCTTTCGGCGGACAGGCCCACCACAACGGGATACAGGCCGGATCCCTCCTGGGCCTCGGGGCTCAGACGCCTGACCCATCCCCTGCCGGAGACGCCGTCCACGAGCAGCTCCACCGGCGTGTCTTTGTCGATGTTGTGGATATCTTTTCTGGAGACCATCAGACGGGCCTCCATGTCGGAGGGATCGACGATGGAGATGAGCGACTTTCCGACCTCCGCGACCTCCCCCGGCTCCACGTTGCGCGCCGAGACGACGCCGTCGATGCTGGCCTTCAATTCCGTCCTCTGAAGCGTCGAGCGCGACGACTGATCGCTGGCCTCCAGCGCCTTCATGGCGGCGTAAGCCCTGTCTACCTCCGACTGAGCCACTCCTCCTTTTTTACTGAGCTCCAGAAGGCGGTTGTAGTTCAGCCTGGCCTCCTCATAGCCCGTCCTGCTGGCCTGGGCGTTTGCGGCGTAGTCCGTCTTTCGCAGGGACACCACGGTCGCCCCCGCTTTGACCCGGTCTCCCACCTGAACGTGCACGGCCTGGACGATCTCGCGCACATAGGACGTCACGTCCTGAGTGCGGGCGGCCTTCACCTGCCCGTAATAGCTCCTCCAGGTCTCCCACGTGCCGGGCGTCAGCGTCACCAGGGTCACGGGATAGCGTATCTCCTCCGTCTGAGCCAGAGACGCCACGTTCGCCGCGGCCTCCTTCAGTTTTGCCTGAACCTCGATTGCCAGCACCGCGATGCCGATCCCGACCAGGACCAGCCAAAAAAGCACTCTGAGCTTATTCAGCTTCTTCAAAAATCCCTTCATCTCAAATCCTCCTCAGGAGTCAATATTCTTTTACTCAAATCATGCATCATTTTCATGAATTTTTCTATACGTGCCCTTATTTCCTCATTCTCGCGCGAGAGATCGCGATCCTCGACGATGTCGGAGGAAAGAACCCTCCCCATTGCATGCATCAGGCGCTCTATCGTCTCCATGGGGAGGTCGTTCCGCACGGCTCCAATTTCCTGCCCCCGGACGATCAGGGCGCTCATGAATTGCGTGGCCCGATCGTGAGCGCCTCTCAGGTGCTCGTCAAAGAAGGGCTCGTTCTGCGAGAGGCGAAACATCACGCGCCCCGGCAAGGGGTTTTCGGAGAAGAACCGGATGGTCCGCTGATGGTACTCCCACGCCGTCGCCCAGTACTCCTCTTTCGTCTCCGGGAGCCGGAGGTCTCCGACGGTGCGCAGGAACCTTTGACATATCTCCTCGATCACCGTCGCGAGAAGGCTGTCCTTATTGTCGAAGTAGTAGTAGACAGTTCCCTTGCTGAGTCCCGAGCGCTCTATGATTTTGTTGTAGGAAGCCGCGTCGAATCCGCGTTCCGCGAACTCCTCTATCGCCGCTTCCATCAACCGCAGCCGCTTGGCGTCGTCCAGCCGCTCCTGTCTGACTATGAAAAACAGCTCCTTTCAATATAGAAGTATTATGGACAAACGTCAGGTTCGACCGATCGGTCCAACTACCACAACGCGGGATTATACGCCACTATTTTTAAAAAAGCAATAAGGCGCGACTCCCC
>JAISSA010000159.1 GCA_031273365.1 Synergistaceae bacterium | reverse complement strand
CGACTACAGCCGACGCAGCGCGAGCAGCGTGATGTCGTCGGTCTGTTCCGCGTTGCCCTCAAACGACAGCACGGCCTCGTTGATCTCCGTGATGAACTCCCGCGCGGAGGCGTCGCCGGGTATGTCGGAGATCAGCGCGAGCAGCCGGTCGTTTCCGAACAGCTCCTCCTCTTCGTTCATGGCCTCCGTGACCCCGTCCGTGTAGAGAATCAGACAATCGCTCTCTCCGATGAACACCTCCTGCTCGATATATTCCATATCCTCCATGCCCGCCAGTACAAAACCCCGGTTCACGGGCAGCCACTCCGCCCGGCGCTGACCGTTCCTGAGGACCGGGGGGTTGTGTCCGGCGTTGGCGTACCTCAGGCAATGGGTCTTTCGATTGTAGATTCCGACGAGCGCCGTGACGAACATGGTCGCTTCGTTGTTCTGACAGAGCTGGTTGTTGACGGAGCGGAGCACCTCCTGAAGGGGCTCTCCGGTCAGGAGCTGGTTTCGGAGCAGAGTACGCGCCACCATCATGAACAGCGCGGCGGGAATTCCCTTGCCGGAGACGTCCGCGATCACCAGGGCGAGGTGCTCGTCATCGATCACGAAAAAATCGTAAAAGTCACCGCCCACCTCTCTGGCGGCTTTCATGCTCGCGCATATCTCCACGTTCGGGATGTTCGGAAATGGGGGGAAGGTGCGCGGCAGCACGTTTTCCTGAATGGATCTCGCCATGTCCAGCTCGCTTTGCGCGCGTTCCTTCTGCGCGGTCTCCTTCGCCAGCTTCACGGTGTAACCGCGTATGTCGTCGAACATTTTGTTGACGGAATCTGCAAGCAGGCCGATCTCGTCGTTCGACGCGATTTCCAGCTTTTCGAAGTCGTCGTTGTGTATGTTTTGGCTGAATTCGACGGTTTTTTTCGCGATGGCGGTGACGGGGTCCACCACAGAGCGTCGAATCAGCAGGAACAGCGCCGTGAAGGAAATCACGACCACGCCCATCGTGGCGATTATGATATGCGTGAGGTATCGTCTCAGGAAAATCAGAAGATTCTCCATGGCGATATCGACCCCTACCCAGGCGAAGGGGACCCCCCTGTCGTCCTTCAGGGGCGTGTACGCCGAAGCGAGGTAGCCATATTCGCTGTGCGTGATGTCCAGCCGTCGCAGGGGCACTCCGGTGATCATCGTGTTCATGGGGATTGTAAACGTATCGTCGATCTCCCCCCTTACCCCGAGCGACGTCTTTCCATCTTCCAGGTCATCTCCCAAGTCATCTCCCGGGTCGTCCGCATCCAGAAGATAAATATATTCACTGTCGGAGACCGGCATTTGAACGTAGAGATATTTCACCCCCATGCTCGTCCTGACGCTTTTCAGCCTGTCGAGCATGTCGAAGTAATCCCTGTCGGCCTGCAGGCTTTCCGCGTACTCCAGCAATTTTTTCGTATCGAGCAGGGCGGCGGCAAGGTGCGCCGTCGCCTCCGCGTAGCTGCTGTAGTGCTCAAACATCGAGCGACTGTAGCTCCTGTACGTGATCGAGCAGATGGTAACGCCCACCACGCTGGTAAACACGAGGAACAGCACGATAAATTTCACAAGAAGCGGAGATCGTTTCATCTTTTGCCGCCATTCAGGGGCTTACCGGCCGCCCGCATCTTCATGCCCCGTTTTTCGAGAGGACCCAAATCTGATTTTTCGACGTCGACGTCCAGTTCTCGAACGAGTATCCTCCATAAAGTTTCTCGATGGAGAACTCGCTGGCGCTTACGAGTTCCAGGACCTCCAAAACCTCCAGCCAGCGAAAAGTGATGGTTTCCATCACGACGTCGTTGCATTTGACGGTGCAGTGCACGATCCGGTTGACAAAATCGTGGTCGGTGCTGTCCTCGATCCGAATTTTTTCGTCCTGATACAGCAAAATATCCTTCCTGTTGTTTTCTTCCGCCCAGACAGGGTCGAAGATATAATGGTCGAAGATAAATTTGCCGCCCGGTTTCAGGTTGTTTTCCACGTTCTTCATGAAGCGCAGCAGCTCCGGGTTCGAAAGGATATGCCCGATTGTCCTGAACGGGATGTAGATGCAATCGGCCGGCTCCCTGAGACGGAAGGTCAGGAAATCGTCCTTAATCAGTTCGAGGGTTCCCGTGTGAGGCTTCGCGGCGTACCGTGCCCGGCATATATCGAGCATTTCCTCGCAGCGATCTATGCCAACGACGTGCTTGTCGTACTTTTCCAGGATTTTCAGCGCGACGCGCCCCGTGCCCACCCCTGGCTCGGCCAGACAATGTCCCGCGTTTCTGAGAATCTCCAGGTAAAATTTTTCCGTTTTTTCGCAGTCTTCGTCGCCGCTGCACCATTTGTCATAATAAGGGGCTACTTCAGAATATTCCATTGGTTATTGACGACCTCCTTGTAATAAGAGAACTCAGAATGAAAACAAGCGCGAGAGCCGCCAGAGCGGCGGCCAGGACAATGAGCCCCTCACGCAGTCCGCTGTAGAGCACGCAACTGAACAAAAATGGACCTATCGCCTGAGCGGCGTTTTCCATAAGGGTGCAGACGGCCATCGCGTTGTCGCAGCCATAGGCATGTACCTCCGGCCGCTGCATGAAATAGCTGGTGTAAAGCGGCAGGCCGAAGCTGTCGGCAAAACCCAGCAGGATCAGCGCGGCGAGAAGCATCGGGATGTTCTGGCGCAGGGCAAACGCGAGAAACGTCAGGGCGTAGACGCCCGACCAGGCGGCGAGGGCGACGGGTTTGTCGATTTTCTCCGAGAAAAACCGGGTGAGCAGGGCTCCGCCAAAAATGATGGTCAGGCTGTTGAGGAGGAAGGCGTAGCCTATGTGCTTCTCGGCAATGCCCATGTCGAAACCGACAAGGGGAAAAAAGTAGACGAGAAAGGTGCCCGAAGCGATAACAGGGATGAGCAGAGTGACCAGGAATATCAGAATTGCGGGCGACATGAGAAACCGAACCGTGCTGACGTTTTTGGCGCTGCTTTTTTGCTCCGTGACCGGAATGTCCAGCTGCGGAAGACAGGCGCGCACAAACATCACGAACCCGAGGCCCACGAACGCCGCCACGCCCATAACGACGCGCTGAGAGAACCAGTTCAGCAGGAAAGCGCCGAAGACGACGCCGCTGTTGATGCCGGACGTCATCGCCGCCGTATATCCGACGAAACCCCGGTCCCGCTCCGCCTCGTCCTTCTCCGTGGCGATGTACAGGTTCAGCACAAACAGGAGCAGGCCCCAGCCTGTGCCGTTTATCGCGCTGCCCGCGGAAAGCCAGATGAGGTCAGGGGCCGCGAACTGCATGAAAAGCCCCCCAAAGAGCAGGAGCGTGCTCAACTGAAGCGCTCTTTTCACCTTCAGCGCTTTACAGACGAGGCTGCCCGTCACGGAGGCCAGGGCTCCGAAAAAGACGTCGGTCGAGATGGGGACGGCGGTCAGAAATTCGACGGACAGGCCCCACAGGCCGTTGCCTCGCAAAACCATCTCCCGCGCGTAAAACGGAAGAAACCCCGTCGATATGTTGACGGTGAAGTAGACGAAAAAAACCGCGGTGCGAACCATGTCCATCGGAACGGGGCAGCCGGCGAGGCCCGGGGCCCCGGTTTGAACGTCTGTCGCCAGATTTTTAACGCGCATCTGCCTCCGCGCGTCGATAAAAATCAGAATCTCCAGGGTTATCATGATGATCGCGACAGCGATGGAGGCGATGTTGAGGAGAGAATCGAGGAGAAGGTTGCGGATGTCCTTTTGGAAGGCCGTAAGATCGCCGCCCACCTCGATGAGGCCAAGGGGCGCGCCGTCGTCTCCGTAAACGGGAGACAGGGCGAACAGGACGCCGCCGTTTATCCAGGACTCCAGAACATAGGTTTTCGGCTCGCCCGTATTCAGAATGCGCTGTTCGTCCGAACCCTCATACGCGGACCAGCCGTAGGGGAAATTCACGATGTCGCTGGCGCCGTCAGAATCGTAAACGCTCGCGATAGCGCCATCCAAATTTTTATACAGGACACAGTACATATTTTTGTACTCTTCTCCGTTGTAGGAGAACAGCTTCTCCACCTGTTCCTGCACCGTCCGGTATTCGTCGCTCATATAATCGTCCATGCTGTTCAGGGAATTGAAGGCGTCCTGGGGTATCTGGTTCGCCATGAGCCGGCTGACGATGGTGAAGTGATTCAGCATCTCGCGCGTCATCCGTCCGGTAAAGTCCTTTGCGGCGAGCAGGCCCAGAACCACGGTGACGAACACGGTTCCCGTCATGAACGCCGCGCTGAACCTCACGACAAAATCATTTTTGTTCACGAGATAACGAATGAACGCCGCGACAAGAGCGATGACGTATGCCGCCAGCAAAACAGGCATCAGCCACAGAGTCAGGCGCAGGAGGAAAATTTTACCGGAAACCGGGAAACTCTCGACGCACGTCGCCTCGCCGTCCCGATTCAGGATAAGAACGCCGCGGTCGTTGACGGAGATGATTTTGTCTCTCGCGCTGACCAGGTAATAAATGGAACGCTCGAGGACGTCTCCCTCGTCGGCGTATACCGCAACGGGCTTTCCATCTTTTAAAACGCTCACCTGGCGGTTCCCGAGGTCCGTGATGCAGATGTCGCCCCTTTTGTCGACGGACAGGCCCCACGGTATGACGCCGTCTCCGCCGTCAGCCCTCGCCACCGCGCGATAGAGCAGCCTGTTTCCCTCAGTCCCCGCGAGGTAGATCTCGCCCTTTTTGGTGAGAAACAACAGCCTGCCGTTCTGGTCCAGCGCAAAACGCATCAGCAGCTTCTGCGCGTCCGGGAACGAGTAAACATCCTGCCCGCCGGCGGAGTGAAGGAATATTCTGTCGCCCGATACCGTTACAAACGAAAAAGCGCCCCTCCCGTCCGTGAGCAGTTGCATCGTGGAACGGTAAAGCACCGGCGTTTTGTGATCTGTGCGATAAATTTCCTCCAGCAGCCTGCCGTTGGACGAATATTTTTGTATCACTTCGGATGCCGTATAACGGCGCGCATCCGGTCTGCGGATATCCAGTACATAAATATCGCCGGCGCCGTCCACCGCGATGTCCATAATTTCGGAAAAACGTCCGCTCGAGGCGTTCAGAATCAGGTCGATGACGCCGTTCCGGTCGATGCGCATCAGCCTGCTGCGGGAAGAATCCACCACATACGTGTTCCCTTTGTCATCGTCAAGCGCTGCTACCGGCGACACGAGCGCCGCGGCTCCCGGCGATTCGAAGACCAGGAGGTCCCTGTACGTCGTCAGAAAAATAACGATAAAAACCAACCCGAACAGCAATATCAGACGTTTAATCACAGAGCGCCCTTCTTTTCATAAAAATTGGCGGCCGACAGCGTCACCCTGTACCTGTGCCTCTGCGTGTGTTTTCCCAGTCTGCTTTTATAGAGGCGCAGTCCCTCGAGCCCCATGTCCTCGGAGTAATTTATCAGGGAATATCCCGCGCCGCAACAGTCCGGAAAAGCGGCGTTGAGCAGCTCGTTGAGGCCTCTTGTGCTTCGTCTCACCTTTTTGGAAAGGAAAAACAGGGTGTCCTTTTGCCCGCACAGAATTCCGAACGCGATCGGACCGTCCTGCCCTTCGACGACGATCCCCGTCAGTTCCAGCTCGCGAAACGCGCGCATCAGGCGGGATACCACCGTCACCTCGCAGCCGAAGCAACAGTCCCGACAGTCGTGTTCCACGCAGAAAAACTGCTTCGTCACATCGATTACCGCGTCGCTGTCCTCTGCGGAGAGAGGACGAACGACCGGACGTTCCCTGCGCTGAAGGTGGCTGATCGCCTCCCGGCAGGAGCGTTTTGTCGTGCCCTCGACAAAGTCCTGCCGCGTAAAGATATAGTCGCTGTCGTCGGCGTTGTAGCTTACATCGATGTCATAGTGCTCCAGCATGAAGAAAAAAGGCAGCAAAAAGGCGGGGACGTCGCTGAATACACAGGGCAGGCCGACGCGCCGAAAAGAGGCGTACACCTCGTCGACGGCTCCGATAAAGGAAGCGTCGCCGGGGACGCCCAGGGGCGGCAACGCCAGAAATTCCCCCGTCCATGTGTCGTTTGCGATGATGCACAGATGCCGGCCGACGATCCTGTAGACGTTGATGGACGTCAGGTTCCAGGCGTAAAGCCCCTGAAAAAAAAGGGTCGAGGGGAGCGCCTCCGGAAGGGGCTCGATATAACGATCATAGACGGATTTTGTCTCCAGAGTCAGGGGACGGAAAGAGGGAAACAGTTCCGTAATGCCTGCCGAACTGACAGACATTACGGACAGATCGTTCCTGACGGCCAAAGGTGCGGTGTTTTCTTTATAGATCACCTGTTCCGGCCCCTTTCAATTGATTTAGATTCAGATTTAGATTCAGATGAAAACGTCAGACTTTCATAAACACTTCCGGCAACGAAGCTCAGCAGGTCACGGTTTTACAGATTTTTTCAGCGTCAGGACGTTGCGGTCGTCCCGGCGCGAGTACGTGATCTCGTCGACGGAGTTTTTGACGATGTGGATGCCCAGTCCCCCGATCTGCCGCTCCTCCAGGCTCAGGGAGATGTCCGGAGCCTCTCTGGCCAGGGGGTCGAAGGGAGAACCGTTGTCGCAAAAGACCATCTCCACCACGCCGTCCTTCACGTCGAGGAAGACGTCGATCTCCGCCCCCTCGCGTTTCTCTCCGTAACCGTAGTTCACGATGTTCGAAAAAATTTCGTCGGCCGCCATCTCCAGGACGGCCACGATCGATTCCGCCACCCCGTTTTCCGCGAGCACGGTCGAGATGAAGGAATAGAGATCCTCCAGTCCGTCGAGGTTCGCGTCGTACCTTCTTCCCCTGCCGGTCGTCATGACTCCGCCATCGCCCCCGCGCCGGACGCCGCGAGCTTCAGAATCAGCGCCGGCCTCTCCGACTCCCCGGTCAGGGAGGCGTTCGCCCTCAGAAAGGTTTCGAGGCGCGTCAGGGACTCGTTCACCCTCCTGCAGACCTCGGCCGTCGCTCCGTCGGACAGGTTTTTCACGTAAAACGTCAGCCGCCCTCCCGGTGCGATGCCGCTCGGTGCGACACCGCTCGGCGCGACGCCGTTCGGCGCGACACCGTTCGGTGCGACGCCCTCCTCGTCCGGCGCCTCCGTGAGTCCGAAAAATTTCCTCTGCATCGACGCGCTGAAGGTTCCGAAGGCCGCGAGCTGTCCGACGCAGTCCGCCACGATCTCGTCCAGAACGTGGTTTCTCATGCTCCCCAGGACCCTCAGGACGAAGTAGTGGCAGCATTCGTGGTGCAGCCGGAGGACGTCCGACCTCTCCAGCCACTCGTCCTCCGGAATGCCGAAGTCCGAGCCCGACAGAGAGCTGTATCCGGCCCTGTGCAGCAGGATGACCCTGTGACCCTGCAGCGCGGGATGCTTCGAGATCAGCGTGAAGGCGTTGACGCTGCCGGGCAGCGGCGGGTCGTTCTCCTTCTGCCTCAGCAGCTCCACCAGCCGTTCGAAGCATTTCCTGTCGGACGTGTGCATTACGGGAATCCGGCCCGCCGGGGTTTTTTCGAGCCATATCCGGCCCCCCGCGGACAGGAGTTCCTCCACTTCCCTGAGAGGGGAGCCGCCCGGGGAACGCCCGAGCCACTCCTCCCAGCGGTTCGTAAACTCCTCGTCCGGAAGCGGAAGCTCCGGGAGCGGAAGTTCCGGGTAGCGATGTTCGAGGTAATGTTCCGCCTGCACCAGGTCAACAAAATTCGGCATGAGAGGTCACTCCATCTGCCTTCTGGCAAGTCTGGCGAACAGGCCGCCCGCCTTCATCAGGGAGTCGAAACTGCCTTCTTCGGCGATCGTTCCCTCGTGAATGACGAAGATTCTGTCCGCGTCTCTTATGGTGCTCAGCCGGTGCGCCAGGATGATGCGGGTCGCCCTGAGCTTTTTCAGGTTCTCGGTGACCAGCGCCTGCGTCACGTTGTCCAGCGCGCTGGTGGCCTCGTCCAGTATGAGGATTTTCGGCCGGGTCACGATGCTGCGCGCGAGGAGTATCCTCTGTCTCTGCCCGCCCGAGATGTTGCCCGCACCCTCGCTGATCATCGTGTTCATGCCCATGGGCATGTTCTCGATGTCCCGGTCCAGACCGACCATCCGCGCGGCCTCCCATGCGTCGTCCACCGTCAGAGGGGAACTTCCGACGATGTTCGTGAAGATGTCGCCGGACAGCAGTTGCCCCCCCTGCAGCACCACGCCCATCTGGGACCGCACGGACGTCACGTTGAGCGTGGAAAAGTCCTGTCCGTCGAAAAGAATGGCGCCCTGCACCGGTTTTTCGAAGCCGAGCAGCACGCGGACCAGCGTGGATTTTCCGCATCCGGACGGACCGACGACGGCCACCGCCTCTCCCGCCCTGATGAAGAAGGATATGCCCTTCAGCACCATCGGCGAGTCCGGCGCGTAACTGAACTGCACGTTCCTGGCCTCGATCTGCCCGGAGAGCTCGCCCACGTCCATTTTGTCCTCGGTAACCTCCGGGACTTCCTCCAGGATGGGTTTTATGTTTTCGAGGAAGGGCGCCGCGCTGAAGATGTTGGACACGAGGGGCACAAGCCCCACGAGCGTGGCGTTGAAGCCCGTAAAGGCGGCCTGAAACCCCATGAACTGCGCGTAATCCATGGCGGGCGCGCCGTTCGCGCCCTGCGCCGTCGACTGCGTGGACATGTAGTAGACGATCATCGTGAGGATCGTCGGCTGGACGGAGTTGAGGATGCCCGCGTAGTTCGTGTACCAGCGCGTTTTCAGGTTCCATTTCCACTCGTCCCCGAAGGCTTTCGACCAGAGCCGGAACGCCGACTCCTCCCGGCCCTGCATCCTGAACTTCGACAGCCCGCTCAGCACCTGAATCGTTTTGGCCGACGCGGTGTTCGACGCGCCGACCTTCGCGCGCTGCGCAACCACGATTTTCCTGTAAAGGCAGGTATTGATGGAAAGATAGACGACCCATACGACCATGGCCGTCATCGTCAGTCTGGCGCTGTAATAGAACATCAGAATGAGGCTCCAGAAGGAAAAGATCATGTTGAAAAGCCCGGAGAGCAGGTTCTCTCCGAACAGATCCGACAGGGCCCCCACGCCCTGCATCCGCCCCACGAGGTTGCCGATCTCGTACTTTCTGAAAAAACGCGCCGGCAGGCTCAGCAGCCTGGACCAGAGCGCGGACTCGAGCGTGATGCCCGCGTGATTTTTTATCCGCAGAAAGGCGATGCTTCGGGCAAACCCCACGATCACCGTGGCGAACCCCGAGACGAGCATCACCTGGGTCAGGGTTCCGAGCGCCTGACGGTCGTTGATGGGAATGACGTCCCTGAAGATGTTCTCCGTGATGAGCGGGAGGATCAGGGGGAGCAGGCCGGACACCATGCTGAAGAACCACACCATCTGCCAGTCCACCTTCAGGCTGTGGCGGAGCACGAACCGCAACATGTCCGCGATCCCCAGGCTTCGGGCCGGCAGGCCCGCGTAACACAGGAACGCGTCCTTCTGTATCGTGGCGGCCGTCTTTTTGTCGACTCTGCGTCCGTTCGGATATCGCGCGCTCTTCATGACGTATCTTTTGCTGCCCTTCGGCAGCAGGGCGACGAGTTCCCTCTCTTCCCCTTTTTCCCCTTCTTTTTCTGCTTTGCCTTCTTTGCCTTCGCGGTAGCCGAGGATGACGCCGCTGTCGCTCCGATACCAGTCGTCCGGAAGGGAGACGAGACGAACCTGCATGTTCGCCTTTTTGATCAGCCGCCTCATCTTTGTCACGGCGTCCATCTTCGCGGCGATTTCGGCGGGGAGGAATATACTGTCGGTCTCCATGCGGAAATGTCGCGCCACGGCCGTTACCGCGAAGCGGATCGGGTCATCCGCGGTCGCCGACAAAATTTCCTCGTCGGACGCCCCGGCAAACTCCATTCGCGTGAGGTTGCTTATCGCCTCCGACATGGTCTTTTCTCTCTGGGCAACCCGCTTTGTCGTTTTGAAGGTCACCCGCTGCTCCCGCGATTTGAACTGCGCCCCGACCAGCATGGAGAGTATTTCCTGATGCGAGGAAAAGGCCTCGAAGGGGCTTTCGACGGGGCCGCCTCCCTCATCGACGAACACGGTCCGGGCATCCCACCGCGACACCATCTCGTCGTTCATGCCGACCAGATAGCGGATCCACGGCAGCTCCGTCAGTTTATAAAACCACGTCGCCGCCTGAGCGGAGAAGTCTTCCGGGACCGCGGTCCCGAGGTCGGTCTCCTCGATCTCCGAGTCGGTCGTCGCGAAGAACAAAAATTCCAGCGGGGAGAGCATCTCCACCGGCGAAAAACAGCTTTCGCCGGAATCGATCGCCGTCAGGAATATTTTGTGGAAGTTTTCCGCGTCCGCGGGGGTGCAGGCGTAGACCTCCACCGCGCCGGACCTGAGCGTGAACATTTTGACCCCTTCGGAGGGGATGGAAAAATATTGACTCTGCTTCAGCTCAATCATGTGCAATCCCGCCTTCCGGGACCTGAGTCTGCGAGGATATGAGTCTGCGGTACGGGCCGTCGGCTTTGATCATTTCGTTATGGGTCCCCCTCTGGACCACTTTGCCGTACTCCAGAACGATGATCTCGTCGCAGTCCCTGAAGGCCGACAGCCTGTGCGCCACCATCAGGCAGGAACATCCTCTGCGCCGGACGCTGGTCAGCAGAATTTCTTCCGTCACCGGGTCCAGCGCGCTGGTGGCCTCGTCGAAGATCAGGATCGACGGGTCGCCCGCCAGGGCTCGCGCGACCTCCAGCCTCTGCCTCTGGCCTCCGCTGAAATTCACCCCGCCCTCCCTGATCATGTGTTCATACCCTCCATCGAGTTTCGTGATGTCGTCGTGGATCACGGCGTCCATCGCCCCCGCCAGAATGTCGCTCTGCGGGATCGAAGAATCGAAAAGCGAGATGTTCTCCCTGACGGAGCCTCCGAAGAGATATATTTCCTGGTCGACGCCCGCAATGGAGTTGACCAGAACCTCCTTCGGGATCTCGGACCTCTCCATGCCGTCGAACAGAATTTTCCCGCTCCATTCCCTGTACAGGCCGCTGACGACGCGGGCCACGGTGGACTTGCCGCTGCCGGAGGCCCCGACCAGGGCGACCCACCTGCCCGGTTTTATGGTGAGGCTGAAGTTTTCTATAAGCGGAGGCACGAGGGGGCTGTAGCCGAAGGACACGTCCCGCAGCTCGACGAGTCCCGTCAGCTTCTCCCTCGCTATGGGCTTCGGAGGCCGGGCCGGATACGCGACGCTGTCGATCTCGCAGCGAAGGACGTCGTTGAGCCTCTGCATCTGCATCTCCGTGTTCTGAAGAGAGCTCCCGAGGCCCAGCAGCTTCCCGAGCGGGGCCTGAAAACTGCCCATCAGGCTCCGGAACGCCGTAAAAATGCCGGCGGACATCACCCCGTCCATGATCTGAAATCCGCCGACGACCATGATGAGCGCCGTGTTGATCGCGTTGAAAAAAGCGGGCCCCACGCTCATTATCTGGGACGCCAGGTGCAGATCCTGCTTTCCCGCGGCGAGCTTCGCGCTGTACCCGGACCATTTGGCGAAAAAGTCCGCCTCGTTTCCGTTCGCCTTCAGCGTCTCGATGATCTGAAGGCCGCCGACCGCCGTTCCCATGGCCTTGCCCGAGTCCTGCTGAAGCCTCAGCGAGATCTCCAGCAGGCGCTTTCGCATGACGGAAAGAAGCAGGATGTTCATCACGCTGAAGGAAACCCCGATCGCCGTCAGGCTTGGACTGTATTGAATCAGGAGCGCCAGGTAGAACAGGGTTACGAACAGGTCCAGAAGCGCCGTCGCGGCCTCCCCCGTCAGGACGTTGGCCACCTGCTCGTTGAAGCCGACGCGCATCGCGACCTCTCCGCTGAAGCGCTGCTGAAAGAAGCCCATCGGCAGCCGGATCACGTGCCAGAAGAAGGCGCCGGCGTCCCGGATCGTCAGCTTCGTCTGCCATTTGGTGAGGCACCACGACCTGAGAAAGTTGAACAGCCCGTCGAACAGGCAGGCCGTGCCCATCGCCATCAGCAGGCCGGTCATCCAGTCCGCGTGCGCTCCCGTGAGAACGTCGTCCAGAAAAACCTGACTGAACACGGGGGCCGCCAGGCCCGGCACGATCATCAGCAGGCCCGTGAGGACGACGAACAGAAGCGCCGGCTTCTCCGTCGCGAGTTTTTTGGCGACGACGGAGACGACGTTGAATTTTTTACCGCCTTTTTTGAAGGCTTCGCCCGGCTTCATGGCCATGGCGACGCCCGTGAAGGAGCCTTTGAACTCCTCCAGCGAGACCTTTCGGTGCCCGTTGGCCGGGTCGTTGAGGAAAGCCTTCCCTCCCCTGAACCCCTCCAGCACCAGAAAATGGTTGAAATTCCAGTGAATGACGAGGGGCATCCGCTCCTTCGCCAGATTGGCCGTGCTGCTGTAAAAGCCCCTCGCCTCCATGCCGTAGTGCCTTGCCGCCTTGAGGACGTTGAGCGCCGTGCTGCCGTCCCGGTTGACCCCGCACTGCTGCCGCAGCTCCTCGAGAGGCTCGTATCGCCCGTAGTGGGAAAGAAGGATCCCCAGCGCCGCCGCGCCGCACTCCACCGCCTCCATCTGAAGCAGGGTCGGCGTTTTTACGACAGATCGAAAAAAGAACATGTCAGGAATTCCTCAGCCATTGGCTTAGTTTTTTGAAAACTCTGCTCAATGGCGGCTGGCGATCCACCACGATGCTTCCCGTGCAGATGCTGCCCGGCGTCACCGGAGGACGTCGGCCTATGACCGAGGTCCACAGGTACCCCGACGGGGATTTGGGGTCCTTCACGAGGTCGACCCGTACCTCCATCACCGTCCCGTTCAGCCGCTGAAAGATCCAGCCCACGATCTCGGAGTTGCCGAGGACCTGCATGACGCCGGCGTTCGACGCGGGATAGAGCGAAATCTCCCTCACGACGCCCAGCAGGCTGCCGTCCTCCTGCGTGTCGGCGCCGCTCGGCGCGAGCTGCACGACCATGCCCGGAGCCACCTTTTTTCCGGATTCGGCGGACACGTACATGACCGCGACGAAGTCCTCGCGCTCCTGGTCCTGCCTTATGCTGCAGATGCCGGTGGCCCCGGCCGCCACCACGTCGCCCGGGTTGACCTTCACCTCCGTCACGATGCCGTCGAACGCGCTGACCACGTTGGAGGACTTCTGCCAGACGTTCATGAGCGAGTCGAAAGTGGCGATGCCGCTCTCCACCTGCTGATGGTTCGTCGCCTTCGTGATGTCCTGACGCGTTTTTATGATGTCGTTCAGCAGAGACGGCAAAGACAGCTTCGCCACCACGTCGCCCTTTCTGACCCGAACCCCCGGACGCACCAGCACCTCGGCGATCTTGCCGTTCGAGTCGTGGTAAACGTTGACGAGCCCCGCCTGGTCGATGATCATGCCCACGGTATCGACCTTGACCGACAGAACCCCGAAGACGCTCCACAGGATAATGGATCCCACAAGGAAACAAAGCGTCAGAAGGGCCATCCACGCGACCGGCTGAGTGATCCTGAGCAGGGAATCCAGCTGTTCCGGCGAACGCAGCCGCGAGATGGCCTCCTCGTTGAATATCTCGCGTTTCATCTCGTTTCCTCCTCCACGACGTTCACGTTGATTTTTATCCCCGGACTCAGTCCGTCGACGCCGGAGGTCACAACAATGTCGCCTTCTTCGAGCCCGTCCAGAATCTCGACGTATCTGCCGTCGCGCGCTCCCGTCGTTACCCTCCGCATCGCGAGCCGCGAATCCCTGTCCGCGATGTAAAGCGTGGGACCGCCCTCCATGTGCAGGGCGTTTCCGGGAACGGAAAGCGCCCGTTTCGCGTCTCGTTTCCGTATAACGACGTCCCTGTACCTCCCCGGGGTCACGATCCCTATCCGGTTGTCGAGCTCCCACCTCACGGTCCGGACCGGCACGTCCACGCTCAGCGGCGGCGACACCTCCGTGATGCGGGTGTCGAAGGCCGTCTGTTCGCTGAATCCCTCTCGGGCGCTGTTGTCGAAGACCCTCCCCGTCATGTCGGAAAGATCGATGTGAAAGGTGAATACATCGTCGAGGGGCACGAGGTTTTTGATCTTTTCGTCCTGAATCGCCCCTCTGAAGTACATCCTGCCAAAGTCGGCCACCATGACCATGGGGGTCCCCTTCGACACGTAGTTGCCCGCCTGCTGGTAAACCAGAATGACCATGCCGTTCAGCGGAGACCTCACGGTCTGGAACGTCTTCTGCTGTTCGATCTGGTTCCTCGCGATGCGCGCGGCGTCGAACTCCGCCTTCGCCGCCTTCATCTGAGAGGCGGCCGCCTCGAGTTCGCTGCTGGAGATGGCGTTCTTCTGAGCGAGCTTTCTATCCCTTTCCAGGGTGCTCTGCGCCTGAAGGTACGCGGCCTGGGCCCTCGCGATGTCCGTGTCGGCGCGGGAGACCTGCAAAGGAATTTCCGGGTTGATCACCCTGAAAAGCCTGTCTCCGCGGCGGACGTCCTGCCACTGCGTCACGTATATCTCCTCGACGATCCCGTCCGTCTGGGCGATCGCGTCGGCTTCCCTTTCCGTATACAGGCCGATGGTCTCGAGAAAAATTTCAGGTCTCAGGTCGCGATGCACGGCCCGCACGCCGTTCAGTCCCACCGCTCTGTTGGCCATCATGGTCTCTATGTGGCTGTCGCTCGTCTGATTCAAATATATCCCATACCCGATGAAGGCAACGGAAATCATAAAAATCAACACCGTGGAGAAAAAATAAATTTTCTTCATCCCTGGATTACTCCCCGCCGGATTTTTTGTCTTTAGGCTTTTTATCGAATTCAGGGTCTGTCCGCGCCGGAAGCCCGCCCATCGAGTTTTCGAGGCGGGCCACGGCGATGTTGTAATCGCACAGCGCCTGAGTGTAGTTCGAATTGGCCTGGGTCAGCGCGATCTGCGCGTCGATGACGTCGATGTTGGTGCCGACCCCCTGGTCATAGCGGAATACCGAGATCTCGTAGCTCTCCCGCGCCTTGTCCAGCGCGGAGGCCGTTTTCTTTATTCTGAGCGCCGCCTCCTGCGTCCCCATAAAATCCGTCGTGACCGAGAGCTTTATCGAGTCGGCGACCGAATCGCGGTTCAGGGAGGCCCTGCTCACATTTTCCTTCGCCTCGGCGATCTGAGACGAAGCGAGCCCGGCATCCAGAAGCGTGTACTGCACCTGCAGGGCGGCGAGGAAGTTGTCCTTCCTGAACCCCGGCCAGTCGCTGGTGGACGATAAAGTCTGCGTCATAGTTATGGAGGCCTGCGGGCGTTTGGCGCTTGCGGCGACCTGCACGCCGGCTTTGCTCTGCTCCACGATCCATCGAGCCGCCGTCAGCTTCGGATGCTTTTCCATGGCGTCGGCGATGCACTCCTCGAGCGTGTAAGGGAACTCCACGTAAGACATGGTCCCCCTCAGGCGAAGCGGCGTGTCGAGGGGCAGGCCCATGAGGTCGTTCAGTTGTTTGATCGCGACCTCGTACTGGTTGGTCGCGTTGATCATCTGGCGCTCCGTGTCGAAAAGCTCGACCTCGGAGCGCAGCAGGTCCGCCCTTCCCACCCTGCCGGCTTCCATCAGCATCGAGACGTTGTCGACGTGCGCCTGAAGGCGCTCCACCGCCTCACGGCTCAGCTTCGCCATGTCGTCCGTTCGGAGAACCGTAAAAAATGCGCTCGCGACCGAGAGCCTGAGGTCCTGGTACGCCCCGGTCAGGTTTTCTTTCTGCGCGGACAGCTCCGCCTCCGCCGCCGCGATGGACGACGTGACCCTGCCGCCCGTGTAAATCGGCAGGGTCGCCTCCACCAGGTTCACGTAACTGCCGTAGTCGGGGTAAGGGCTG
>JAISSA010000151.1 GCA_031273365.1 Synergistaceae bacterium | reverse complement strand
CCTGCCCTGATTCAGCTGAAAATTCCCCCGATGGCGGCCTATATGTTCGTGCTCTACTTCGGCATCGCCGCCGACCTGACGCCTCCGGTCGCTCTGGCGGCCTACGCGGGCGCGGGCATCGCAAAATCCGACCCCATGAAAACGGGGCTGACGGCGACCAAGCTCGCACTGGCTGGGTTCCTCGTCCCCTATATTTACGCGTACAATCCGATACTGGTTCTGGTGGGCTTCGAGTGGATGGAGTTCGCGCAGGCCGTGGTCACGGCGCTTTTGGGGGTCTTCCTGCTGGGGATGGCGACGATCGGCTTTTTCAGGGCCCCGCTGCACCAGATATTGAGAATTCTGGCGCTTGCCGGAGCCCTCGGGCTCATGATCCCCGGCTGGAAGTCCGACCTCGCCGGTTTTATCATACTGGCCGTCATCTGGTGCGCTCAGTCTTACAAGGAAAAAGAGACAACCGCCATGTCGGGAAGGCAGAATTTACCGGACCGGGTCGTGCTGTCCGGCCTTGTCGGTTTTATGGCGGGAATCCCGCTGAGCTATTTTTTTCAGGCCTCCGACGTACGTGAGCTGTGGTCTTTTGGCAGGTACCTCATGGCCATTCCCGAAACGCTGAGAGCAGCGGGAGCCTCTTTGAATCAGCTGACGCTATCCGACCCGGTAAGCCTCATTATTGCCGTCGCCGTGGTCTGCGCGTTGCTTGCCGCCCTGGCGGGCTATTACGGGTCAGTGCGGGGGAGAAAAATAAAGGAAGAAAAGTAACCGTTGTCCTGCCGCGTGAATTTCGTTTGCATTCGTAAGAACGACGCTTCCGGCGTTCTTACCTGTTGATGCTTTGTCGATGGTGATGTAATATTATGCGCGACAATCAGGAGGGGTGTATATTTTATTCCCCGTATGGCGTGAAGAAACGAGGGATGGCGGATGCAGGAAGTAAAAAAAGTTATCACCGAGGTTGGAACGAATGAATGGCAGGTTGTGGTTTTTTTTCTTGGAGAGCAGTCCTTCGCCATAAATGTGGATAAAACGCGGGAAATACTCAGATGGCCGGGATGCCGGGTGATTCCGGAGACTCCGCGCGCGATGATCGGCATCACCTCCGTGAGGGGTGAAATTCTTCCCATGGTGGACCTTCGCGTGTTTTTGGGCATTGAATCCCAAACGCCGCTGGACCAGTGCAAGGTCATCATCGCGGAGTTCAACGAGGTGAAGCTGGGTTTTGT
Source organism: Synergistaceae bacterium (assembly GCA_031273365.1). Taxonomy (GTDB): domain Bacteria; phylum Synergistota; class Synergistia; order Synergistales; family Aminobacteriaceae; genus JAISSA01. The sequence continues at coordinate 7,879 of JAISSA010000151.1, read as the reverse complement.
GGTTGACGCCGTGGAGCGTATTTATCGCATCAACTCGGAGGATCTGGATTCCTCTCTGACGGGCAGGTACCTCGGAGAGTGGATACTCTACGTCATAAAGCGGGATGCGCGCAATGTTTTGTTGCTGGATTACGAGGCGATCGTCCAGACCATCAGCCCTCAGCTCGCCATACAGCAGCAGCTGGATCCGGCGAAAATACGGGAGATGATGGAGGGGACGGGCATCGGACATCCCTCGGAGTATCGCATCGTCGTGGCGGAGGATTCCCCCCTTATCCGCAAGCAGGTCAGGGATTCTCTGGAAGCGGGCGGCTTCACCAACCTCGTCATCTGCGCCGATGGAAAGGAAGCCTACGATGTGATCCTGCAGGATGCGGACAAGGTCGACCTCCTCATCACCGACGTCGAGATGCCGCGCCTGGACGGCCTGGCGTTGACGAGACGCCTGAAGGAAAACGAGGCGACCCGGGATCTTCCGATCATCGTGTTTTCTTCCATCATGGCGCAGGATATCAAGGTCAAGGCAGCCAGCGTGGGCGCGAAATATCAGATTACCAAGCCGGAGATCTCCCAACTGGTCGAGTATGTCATAAAAATTATCAAAGAAGAGCAGGCGGCGAAGGAAAAAGTAAAGGTCTCCTGAGGCACGGTGCGGCAACGGGAAAAATCGAAAGATCAGTCGAAAAAAATACAGGTTACGGCAATGAGGGATGTTTTTGCTGCGTTATTGGAGTTCGGATCTGGACCTGGAGGTCGCTTCGTGGTTTCCGTTTGGGGTGGACTATAAGCCGATTTCGATAAATTTGCTGCACAGCCTTCAGCTTGAAAGAATCGCCGGATTGTGTCTGGGGATGGGCAGTGAATTTTTTTTCATGAGTTCGATGCTGAGCGGCAGTGTAGGCAGCCTGATGCGGGATAATTTTTACAGGTACGACAGGCCGCACAGCATCAATTTGGGTTTTATGATGCTCCTGGGGTATTCGGAAGAAATGGAAACCCTGCTGGCTCATGGTCTATCCGACACGGACCAGGTGAGAGCGGGGATTGCGTTCTGTTCTTTGTGGAACAGAACGTTTTTGCTTGAAAATATGAAGGTTATCGTTTTGATCAGCGACGCGATTTTGTTCGACGAGGAGGAATTTCTGGCCGCTTTCGAGTCGATGCTCTCCAGCGACGGCGCCAGTCAGGCGGATGTCGCTTATTTTGCCGAGAGATTTGGCTACAGACGTTTTCATATGGCCTATGAAACGGACGATCCTCTTCAGCTCCAGATAAGCAGGTTGCTCTATGAAATGGAGTTTCAGGAAACCCGCCGGATGGTGGGCCCGTCGCCCGAAATGCCTTTCCCGCCCTTTTGGGGTATGAATTTGCAATTATAAGTGCTATAATCCCATTTTTTAAAAATGAATAATGGAGGATACAACCTTGCAGGAACAGAATGCGGGTACGACGAAGGCGGAAACCTCTAAGACCGAGGCGATCGAGTATCTGGGAAAGGTCCGCAACCTCGTCCACGAGGGACAGGGTCGGGGATTCGTCACCCATCAGGACATCGAGCGGCATATTCCTGTGGACACGTGGAACTCCGACATGCTCGACAACATCCTGAACAACCTTCAGGAACTGGGGATCGAGGTCATCGAAGAAGAGCACAGAAATAAAATTCAGACGACGGTTACGATGGGGGAAGAGCTCCTGCCTTCCTTCGACGCCGATATAGGCAAGCTGGACGACATTCCCCTTACGGACCCGGTGCGCATGTACCTGCGCGAAATCGGAAAGGTCGCCCTGCTGACGGCGGAGGAAGAGGTCACCCTGGCACGGCAGATGGAAGAGGGCAACGATCAGGCCAAACAAAAGCTGATCGACGCAAACCTGCGTCTCGTGGTCAGCATCGCGAAAAAATACATCGGCAGAGGAATGCTCTTTCTGGACCTGATCCAGGAGGGCAACCTCGGCCTGATCCGCGCGGTCGAAAAATTCGATTATCGTAAGGGTTTCAAGTTCAGTACCTACGCGACTTGGTGGATACGTCAGGCCATTACGCGGGCCATCGCCGATCAGGCGCGCACGATTCGCGTCCCTGTTCACATGGTCGAGACGATCAACAAGATGGTGCGCATCTCGAGGCAGCTCGTTCAGCGCCTGGGGCGCGAACCGACGGACGAGGAAATCTCGGCGGAGATGGAAATAGACCCCTCCCGGGTGGAAGAAATTCGCAGAATCGCGCAGTTGCCCGTTTCTCTGGAAACCCCGATCGGGGAGGAAGAGGACAGCCAGCTGGGGGATTTTATAGAGGATCGGGACCTCCCCAGCCCTGACGAGGCCGCCGCGGGACACCTGCTGCACGAACAAATCGAGGACATGCTCGGAGCCCTCTCCACACGTGAACGGGAGGTGCTGCATTATCGCTTCGGACTGGAGGATGGACACTCCTATACGCTGGAAGAGGTGGGGCGCAAGTTCGGCGTCACCCGCGAGCGCATCCGGCAGATCGAGGCAAAGGCCCTGCGTAAGCTGCGTCATCCCAGCCGCAGCCGAAAGCTCAAGGACTTTCTGGATTGATTTCCGACTCGAAAACTAATGTCAACAACTTGAGCAAAACCATGGGGCGCCGCCCCATACCCCGCAGGGGACGCGTCCCCTGACCCCGTTAATTTTTTCCGGTTTCTGTTGGCATTGGCAACAATAAAGAAACAGGAGTGAATTTTGCGATAAAATTGCTTAAATAAAAAGGAAGTCTCGTGTAAAATAGCCTTGAACTTCGGGGGAGGTGAAGAGGTGAAGAAATTGTTGAAAAGATTTTTTTACGCGTGCGTCCTTGTTGTCGTTTTTGCCGCGGGAGCCCTGGCTGCCGAAGGCAATGCCCTTGCTCGCGTTGCGGAGAAAAACGCGACCCAGAACAGGGCCGCGGACAGCATGGGAGCGGGGAATACCGGATCGGGTCGGGGGACGGATCTCAAGGCTATTGCCAGTTCAAACAGAACTCCGACGACTTTTACGGGTTTTCCCGCGGGAACGCTGCCGGGGGACAGCGGAAGAGGCGCGGTTTCGACGATTCCACAGGAGGAACGCGTCGTCGTGAGGGGAGAGCCCCTGCCTCCGGTCATTGATCTGAGGCTGGTGGGGACGAAGCTGGATCGAATTTACGCGATTGTGGACCATGCGGGATATTCGATCGTGCGGCGGGGGTACGCGGCAAATTCTCTCGACGGGCCCTATACGTTCTCCCTGATGAGCGGACGAAGGAGACTGTCCACCCTGTACTTCGACCGCGAGATGAGGCTGGTGACGGTTCGGTGAACCTGCCCGCTCCGTAAACCACAAAAAGCCCTGTGTCTGAATGCCGCATGTATGCGGCATTTTTTGTGGGTAAAGATAAAATCCTGCCGACTCGTACAGAATCTATATATTAAGAAGGTGTTGGAGTGACAGATATTGCCGGGATGTCTAAAGTGCTGTCGAATATTCGGCTTTCCCGGGATTTTTTTATCATGCGCGTCGCGGCGCCCAACAGCGCCAGAATGGGGCAGTTTCACATGCTTCGTTCATGGGGGGCGTACCCGCTGCTTTCGCGGCCCCTCAGCGTGCACGATGCGGACCCGGAGACGCTGACGTTTCTCTTCAGGACGGTGGGGCAGGGAACGAAGCTCCTGTCCGAACTTGGAGCGGGCGACGGCATATCCGTGGGAAGATCTCTGGGCAACGCGTTCCCCGCTGTGGAGGGCAAAATCGCCATGGTCGGGGGCGGAGTCGGCATAGCCCCTCTCTATCTGGCCTCGAAGTCGATCAAAAATCCGGGTTCCCCGACACGGGTCGATATGTACCTCGGTTTCAGCGACGAGGCTCTGCTGACCGACGAATACGCAAAGGTAAGCGACACCGTGGTGACGGACGTCGGAGGTTTTATAACCGACAGGGTCGCTCCTGAAAACTATGACTGCGTTTTGAGCTGCGGCCCGGAAGCGATGATGCGGGCGCTGTACGGGAAATGCAAACGGACCGGAACGAAACTGTACGTGTCGATGGAAAAAAGAATGGCCTGCGGCTTCGGGGCCTGTCTCGCGTGCAGCTGCAAAACGACGGGAGGCAGAAAAAAAGTCTGCGTCGACGGTCCGGTATTCCCCGCGGAGGAAGTTTTTGAATGATGGGCGACCCTTCCGTCGATTTCGCGGGGGTAAGGATGAAGAATCCGGTTGTTCTGGCGTCCGGGACCTGCGGATTCGGCAGAGAGCTGAACGAGTACTTCGACATTGAAAAGCTCGGAGGGATCTCCTCGAAGGGGCTTACTCTGAACGGACGGGACGGCAACGAGGGCGTTCGAATCTGGGAGACGCCCTGCGGGCTTATGAACAGCATCGGACTGGAAAATCCCGGCGTCGAGGGTTTTATCGAGCGCGAACTCGACTGGATCAACGGATTTGACGTCGCAAATATCGTCAACTTGGGCGGACACAGCATGGACGATTACCTGCAGGGCGTATCGCTGCTGAACGAGGTCGAATTCGATATTCTGGAGCTCAATATTTCCTGCCCCAACCTGAAGGAGGGAGGGATGAACTTCGGCGTGAAGACGGAGATCGCGAGGGAAGTGGTTCGCGCGGTCCGCCGGGAGTGCCGGCATCGGCTGTCCGTCAAGCTGTCGCCGAACGCCGGGGACATCGTATCGCTTGCGAGGGCCTGCGAGGAGGAGGGCGCCGACGCTCTCGCCCTGACGAACACGTACCTCGCCATGGCGGTGGATATCTACAGGCGCAGGCCGGTCTTCGAAAACACGTACGCGGGGCTTTCAGGGCCGGCGATCAGGCCGATCTCTCTCCGGATGGTTCATCAGGTGGCGCATGCCGTCACGATACCGGTCATGGGCATCGGCGGAATAGCAGGCTGGCAGGACGCTCTGGAGTTTATCATGGTGGGGGCCGCCGCCGTTCAGGTCGGCACGGCCACGTTCACAAAACCGGACGTCGCTCTGGATATTATCGAGGGCATCGAAAATTTCATGAAAGAACAGAAAATCGATTCCATCAGTGAAATTCGCGGCGTAATATAGCCTGGACGCCAGCCGGAGCTGAGAGTCCGGAGCTTGCCCCAAATTCACAGGATACACTGTAACCGTTCAAGCGCAGGGGGGCAGAGCCCGCTCAGCCCTGGGCTTCGGAGTATGCCGTTACTGGCTACTCCACCAGCAGGAATGGAAATGTTCTGTTCTCGAAAATAAGCCTGTATATCATTGCTCGAGGCACCCGATAACGTAAATTCTATGCATTCCGTGTCTTCATTAGTAACGCAAAAAAACCTCGTCATCTTTAATCTCAACTGTCGACATGTTGTTCGGCTCCTTTCAGTTCGTTTTTTACTGCATCACACCTGTGCATCAGGGCACGGGAGAGAAGCTCCAAAACAAGAAGGTAATAAGTGGCAACATAAAGGGGAAATCTGGCATCAAAATAAAGGGGAAACCTGGCATCAAACGACAATGACTTTATCGGTGGTTTTCTGCCGGAGCCCGTCATAACAGAATCCACAAGCAGGAATATCATAGCAATACCCTCAGTACACCATAGACTACGACAATTACGCAGCCGGGCTACTAAAAGAGTCGCTTTATCGCATTTATTTATCCATTGTATGGAGGAGTTGGTCTCATACGCCATAACGAGTAAAAGCACAATATGCAATAAAGAGAGCTTCAATTGTATAATATAAATAAAGAAAAATAGAGTCATGTTATATCCCAAAAATGCGATAAAAGCCTCCTGCATATCAAAAATTTTACGTCGCCTGATGCAGAGCATTATTGCCCCCGGCACAAGCAGACAAAGCGCAAAAATAGAGACCGGCGAATAGCCGCAATAAAGATACATAACCTGCAGATCCCAAAGATACAGCGCGATGCCAAGGTCCAGGCACGATTCATGAATGCGTTCGCGGTCAACGCCGCCCTCCCTTCTGTAAGACAAAATGAAGCGGACGCAGGCTACAAAAATAAAGGAAAGAACGACATCCCTGCTTTTCTCTTTTCCAAATGAGAACCAATAAATTAATAGCATAATTAAATAAACTGTACACTGCAAACAACAGTGGCCTGCTTCATAATCAACAGCATCTTGCAGGAAGTTTGACATCTCTGATGCGCTTATGGAGTCTCCGGGCCTAAGAATACCTCTATTTCTAAAAACAGCAGTTTCAGAAATTGGTGTCTCCGAAGGAGACGGTTGCAGTTCGTTTAATATTTTTTTCTCTTCTTCGCTCAGGAGATCTGCGTATTTTCTCCGAATCTCTTCCGCATCGCCCTCTGTTATTTTTGACATGCAACCCTCCTCAATTTAGATGCCGCCTTGTTGATTTTTCTGTGATTCAGCAGGGATCGCTCGCGTATCGGCGCCCGTCAGGCACGCGCAAACAATACAAAGCAGGATAAAAGCCTGCCTGTTGGTCGCAAGGTTCGGCGCTCTCAGGATCAGGATGATCCCCAATATCAAAGCCAGGATACCGACAATTTTTGTCTCCCGAGAAAGTCGGGCCGCCCATGCCAGGAGAAATAAAACGACACAAAACATGGATGCGGCAAGCACAAAAAAATAAACAGGTCCGCCTCCGACGGAACGAATCATTCTGTCCATCACCGCCAGACATGCGATGATTCCTCCCATATACAAAAGTTTTTTCCGTCCTCGGATCGCCTGATTTTGCGTTTCGGCAAGGAGCAGACACGCCAGGGCCACGACAAGGGCTGTGCTGGTTTGTACAACGAAATTCTGCACAGGCAGGCTCATTTTTATTATCCACATAATGCTGGTCAGCAGAATGCTGAATAGCAGCCCTGCCACTCCAAAAGCCTGCGCGATTCCGGAAAGACTCTTCGTCCATGCACAATAGAACAAATCGATACAAAAGAAAGATATGAGAGCCATCCCACCAAAAATCATCTTCACAAACAAAGCGGAATGTGGCGAAACGACAACAATTGGCAGGAGATTCCCCGCAACCACCAGACAGGCAATAATTCCAACCGCATACACGATTTTTTTCATGATAACCCTCCTCTATCAATCAACAAACCTTCCCGAGCCTTCCAGTATTCAGGCTGCCTGGTGAAATTTCGTCTTTTTCATGCCGAAGTAATAAATAATGGAAAAAGTTTTCTGTTATACTGATTCATATGGTATTGTTTGCGCCCTGAAGAGCAAGGCCAATCGCTCCATCGTTCCATATTTTTTCAAAATTACGGATGCTCTGTTTCCTGCCCGCCCATGGTCTCTTATCCACTCGTCAAACCTGGCATTACGCTTCTGTCAATCCTGAACTTTTCCGCACTATACCATGATATATGCGTCTAAATAAATTATAAACTATGGAGTCACATTAAAGCAACAGCTTCTGTGGTTTTCTATAATATAAGCACCATTAACGTCGATGCGTAAGGACAATCTTACGCCGGAGCTGAGCTGAGAGCCTGGAGCTTGCGGGATTTCAAAGGATTTCAAAAAATCTTCGAAAAATCTTCAAAAAAGGTATTGACAGTTTCCCTGAACGTGATAATATACCCCTCGTTGCTCAGCGCCAGCGAGCGACGAAGTTTGGGAAAACCGGTGATATACGGAATTGCTGGCGAGTTGTATCGTACCTTGACAAATTTACAGGCGAGCCAAAAGAGGCAAAGAAGCAGAAGCAGGAAAACGCCGAAGCGGAGCCGGAAGCGAGGAGACCTTTGTTCGCAGGGGTCTGCCGAGGGGAAGGCGACGTGAGGTCGGGGCCTTCGGAGCGGAGACGCGAAGAGGGCAGAAAGTCAACAAAGAATGAGCTGAGAGTTTGATCCTGGCTCAGGACGAACGCTGGCGGCGTGCTTAACACATGCAAGTTGTACGCTGTATTTTTC
>JAISSA010000115.1 GCA_031273365.1 Synergistaceae bacterium | reverse complement strand
AAAGAAATTTCTGATGCCGTTTGAAATTGCTCCATTTGATGCTTTGGCTGCGTATTCGTATGGAAAAATCCGCGCCTCTCTGGAAAAGTGCGGACAGATCATCGGGCCAAACGATTTGATAATTGCCGCTACAGTTTTGTCTCAAAATGAGATCCTGGTGACAAACAACACCAAAGAATTTACTCGTGTGAAAAACCTGGCTCTCGAAAACTGGACAAAGTAAAAATGAGAAAATGTCATATTATTTAAAAAATGATAATATAAACTTATAATTTACGAACTCATTTGGACAAAATCAGGTCACGCCGGAAATTCGGTTTTGGGCAGCCTTGGGTCGCTTGCATTTCGCGGGGGGTTGGGTTATGTTTGTCCGAAATTTCGGCAGAGGTGAGTTTATGAGGTACAAAAATATCCTGTTCGACGTCGACGGCACGCTCGTTGACTCCGGGGCGGCGCTGTGCCGTTCTTTTGTGCGGGTGATGACCGAGGAGACGGGACGCCCGGTGCGCGAGGAAGAATACGCCCGCTACTGGGGCGTTCCCGGAGAAGAGGTTTTCAGAGATTTCGGCATCCTGGAGGAGGACCGCATCGCGCGCGGCGTCGAAAAATGGAATCGCTGTCGTCAGGAATTTCAGGCATGGAGTCCCCCCTTCCCCGGCATCGAGGAGCTTTTGGAGGAACTGACCCGGCGCGGTTTCGTGCTGGGGGTCGTGACGTCGAAGAACGCCGTGGAGCTGGAGGCGGACTTCGGCCCGTCGCCCATCGCGAAGTATCTGCCCCACCGAGTGACCGCCGACGACACGAAACTTCACAAGCCCGATCCCGCCCCTCTGCTCGAGATGGTAAAGCGTCTTGGGGCCGATAAAAAGGACTGTGTCTACATCGGCGACACGATCTTCGACTCGCGCTGCGCCGAGGCCGCCGGAATCGACTTCATCCTCGCGTCCTGGGGCTTTCTGTTCGGAGAACCCGGTGGCGTTCGAGCCGTCGGCAGGCCGAAACGCCCGATGGACGTTCCGGCGCTGCTGTAAAATCGGTCAGGTACAGCGAGGCAGATTTGCCTCAGAAGTCATTCCGACGACGGCAACGGCTCTTACACTTCGGCGATTACGTCTATTTCGACCAGAATGCCCCCGAGAAGCGCGCTGCCGACGGTGGTGCGGACGGGGTAGGGCGGGGTAAAAAACTCCCTGTACACCTCGTTGAACTTCGCGAAATCCTCCAGATTGGCCAGGTGCACCGTGCTTTTGACGACGTTGTCCATCGTCGCGCCGCCCGCCTCCAGAATGTTCTTCAGGTTTGTCATCACCTGGCGGGTCTGCGCCTCAATCCCCTCGGGCGTCGTGTTCGTCTCGGGGTTTTTGGGCCCCTCGCCCGCGACGTATACCCTGTTGCCCACAACCAGTCCCTGAGAGTAGGGCCCCGCAGGTTGTGGGGCCCTGTCCGTTCGGATCTCTTTTTTCTCCATGATTTTACCTCCAGAATAGATTTTTACCGGTCAGGCGTAAAGATGGCAGGCCACCGAATGGCCTTCATCGATTTCCTTCAGAGCCGGGATTTGCACCCCGCAAGCCTCCGTCGCCCTGGGGCATCTCGGGTGGAACGAGCAGCCCTTCGGAGGGGAGAGAGGGCTGGGGACGTCGCCGGAGAGGGGGCTCCGCGTCCTGACGCGAAACGGGTCGGGCTCGGGGACGGACGCCAGCAGCGCGTGCGAGTAGGGATGCAGAGGCCGCTCGAAAAAATCGTCCTTTCTTCCCGCCTCGACGATGCGGCCGAGGTACATGACCGCCACCCGGTCGCTGATGTGGCGAACGACGCTGAGGTCGTGCGCTATGAAGAGATATGTCAGGCTGAAGCGCGCGCGCATCTCCAGCAGCAGGTTGATCACCTGCGCCTGAACGGACACGTCGAGGGCCGACACCGGCTCGTCCGCGACGACCAGCGACGGGCGCAGTATCAGCGCCCGCGCTATGCCGATGCGCTGCCTCTGGCCGCCGCTGAACTCGAAGGGGTAACGCTTCAGATACGACGCGTCAAGCCCGACGGCGTCCAGAATTTCCACGACGCGCGCTTCTCTTTCCGCCGCGCTCCTGACGCCGTATGCCCGAAGCGGCTCCCCCACGATCTCCTTCACCGTCATGCGAGGGTCCAGCGAGGCGTAAGGGTCCTGAAAGATCATCTGGAACCCCCGCCTCGTTTTTCGCAGCTCCTCGCCTCCGAGGGAGAGGAGCTCCACGCCGCGAAAAAGAACGCTTCCCGACGTGGCCGGCGTCAGGCGCAGGATGACCCTGCCGGTCGTCGACTTGCCGCAGCCGGATTCTCCCACAAGGCCAAGGGTCTCGCCTTCCGCTATCGAAAACGTCACGTCGTCCACGGCCCTGAGCAGGCTTTTCGTCCGACGCAGGATGCCTCCTCTGATCGGGAAGTGCTTCTTCAGATTTCGTACCTGCAGGAACGCCTCATTGGAAGGATTTAAGCTCAATTTACGGTCCTCTCTTCGCAAAATTGCCAGCATCGCACGCTGTGGACGCCGGAAGCGCCCTGGCGCGGCGCGCTGAAGAACGGAGGTTCCTCGATCCTGCAGCGGGCCTCGCAGAAAGAGCAGCGATTGGCGAACCGGCAGCCCGGAGGAAGATCGTGGAGCGCGGGGACCATCCCCGGGATGGCCTTCAGTTCTCTGTCCATGCCTCTCATGCGTGGAATCGAGTCCAGCAGCCCACGCGTGTAGGGGTGGGACGGAGCGCCGAAGAGCTCCTTCGTCGGGGCCTCCTCCAAAATTCTGCCCGCGTACATCACGGCCGTCCTGTCGGCGTTTTCCGCGACCAGCCCCATGTTGTGCGTGATGAGCAGCACGGACATGCCGAAGTCGCGCTTCAGGTCCTCCATCAGGCAGAGAATCTGGGCCTGTATGGTGACGTCCAGCGCGGTGGTGGGCTCGTCCGCTATCAGCAGCGTCGGCCGCAGAACGAGGGCCATCGCGATCACGACGCGCTGCCTCATGCCGCCGCTCAGGAGGTGGGGCCACGCGTCCACCCGCTTTTCGGGGCTCGGAATGCCGACCCTGTCCAGCATCTCGACGGCCTTCCTTCTGGCTTCGGCCCTCGTGATCCGCTCGTGGGCGCGCACGGCCTCGATGATCTGGTCTCCCACGGTATAGACCGGGTTCAGGGAGGTCATGGGATCCTGAAAGATCATCGAGATGTCTTTGCCCCGCATTCCCCTCATTTCGGCGTCTCCAAGGCCGACCAGTTCCCTGCCCCTGAATTTTATGGAGCCGGCCTCTATTTTTCCGTGAGGCCGGGGAAGAAGCCCCATCAAAGCCAGGGAGGTCATGGACTTCCCGCTGCCGGACTCCCCCACCAGGCCAAGGGTCTCGCCCGGCAGTATCCGCAGGCTCACGTCGTCGACGGGCCATATTTTGCCCCTCAGAGACGGAAAACTCACCCGCAACCCCTCGATGGCGACCAGCGCCTGCTCTTTGTTTCGCTCTGTGTTTCGCTCTGTGTTTCGCTCTTCCGTGTCGCGCACGAAACTCACACTCCCTCGACCTTGCGCCGAAGCTGCGGGTCCAGCCTGTCGCGCAGCACGTCCCCGGCCAGGTTGAAGGACAGGACGGTCATCACGATGGAGGCCCCGGGAAATATCAGGAGCCAGGGCGCTCTGGTGAGGTACATCCGCCCCTCGCTCAGCATGTTGCCCCAGCTCGGCACTGCCGGCGGAATGCCCAGCCCCAGAAAATCCAGGGCGGCGAGGTCCAGGAGGGAAAAGGCGAAGGTAAACGTGGCCTGCACGATGATCGGCGACAGCATGTTGGGGATGACGTGCCGCGCGACGACGTCGAACGGCCTGACGCCCGAGGCGATCGCCGCCTCGATGTAGGGTTCCTCCCGAATCCTGAGGGTGAGCGCGTAGACCACGCGGACGGTGCGCGTCAGGTACGTGACTCCGACGGCCACGATCACGTTGACCATGCCGCGCCCCAGGATGGACACCAGAACGAGCGCCAGCAACAGGGGCGGGAACGCCATCATGACGTCGACCAGACGCATGAGCCAGGCCTCCGTCCTCCTGAAGTAGCCCGCCACGGCCCCGATGAGAACGCCCAGAACGGTCGAAAAGAGGACCACCCCCGCGCCGCCCGTCAGGCTGGTTCGCGCGCCGTACACGACGCGGCTGAAGACGTCGCGCCCAAAGTTGTCCGTGCCGAACAGATACGCGCCGCCCGGCGGCTGCAGCTTGTCCACCGGGTTCAGCGTCTGGGGCGGGATTCGCGCCAGAAAGGGCGCCGCGACGGCGACGACGAGGAGAAGCGCGATAAAGAAGAAGCCGGCGAGCGCCACCTTGCGCCTGAGAAAAAAACCGAACCTCATCGCCGGCCTCTAACTGTAGCGAATGCGCGGATCCAGAAACGCGAAGGAAAGATCCACGAGAAGGTTGATGCACATGTAAAGAAACGCCACCACGAGGATAATGCCCTGAATCGTCGGATAATCACGCCTCAGAAGCGATTCCACGACAAGGCGTCCGACGCCGGGAAGCGAAAAGACGGTCTCCGTGACGACCGTTCCGGCAACCAGCGCGACAAAGGTAAAACCCAGCGCGGAGACGACGGATATCAGGGAATTGCGGAAGACATGCCGCACGTTCACGGTCCCCTCCGAAAGGCCCTTTGCCCTCGCCGTCCTGACGTGGTCCGCGTGGGACGCGTCCAGCATGCTCGATCGGGTCAGACGCACGATGAGCGCGCTGTTCGGGGCGGACAGGGTGAGGGCGGGGAGTACGAGGTAGCGCAGGTTCGTCCAGTCCCCGGACGCCAGAACGGACGGGAAGCCCGACGTCGGAAACCACTTCAGGCTCACGGAAAAAAGCATCATAAAATTCAGCCCCAGCCAGAAAGTCGGGATGGAGGCGAAGAACATGGAAAGGGCCGATATACTCTGGTCCAGAGCGCTGTTGCAGCGAACCGCGGACAGCACCCCGACCGGAACGCCGATGGCGATGATGAGGGTTATGGACATTGCCGCCAGAAACAGGCTGGTCTCCGCCCTGTCGACGATGACGTCCCACACGGACTGATGAAAAAAGATGGACGTGCCGAAATCTCCCTTTAAAATCCCGCCGAGCCAGATGAAATACTGAGCGTAAATGGGGCGATCCAGGCCCATGGTCTCCCGAAGCGCCTCGGTCTGTTCGGGCGTCGCCATATCTCCCAGCATCATCTGTGCGGGATCGCCGGGGATCATGTGGATAAACGAGAACACCAGAATGGATGCCAGTAAAAGGGACGGAATCATACTCAAAACTCGTCTCACGATGTAGGCGAACATTATCCCAACACTCCCTGCTCGCGCGCCGCGTATCCGGCACGAAGATCTCGTCGTAACCGTTCAGGCCCGGCTCTGTCCCCTGGCCTGAACGGTTGCCGATTCCCTTACCGGATGCTGACGCCCCAGAATTTGGGCCATATCAGTGAAGATTCCGACAGCCCCTGGACCTTTGGGGAATAGATGTCGTAACTGAAGTAATCGCCCACTTTCACGATCGGGACTTCCTCGTAGATCAACGCCTGCAGTTTATCCCAGACCCCCTTGCGCGCGGGAAAGTCCATCGTCTCGACAAAGGCCTTCGAGAGGGCGGCTTTGGCGTCGGTGGCCCACCAGCCGGGATACGCGTCGCTCATAAAGCTGTAGAGAACGGGGTCCGGCACGAAGCCGTGGTGGGTAAAAAAGATGTCCCACTGCGCGGGATCGGCGCGCTTCGAAACCAGCGTGGCCCAGTCGAAAATCTGGTGGTCCACGTTGAACCCGGCGTCCTGAAGCTGCTTCACGAGCACGAGCGTGGTGTCGTAATGGATCTTGTAGGAGGTGGAGGCCATGAGGACGATCTTTTCGCCGTTATACCCGGCCTCCTTCGCCAGTTTTTTGGCGAGCGCCGCGTCGTTTTTGCTGTACTTATCGGTTCCGGCCGTCGAGTACCACCCGGTGGTGTCCGGCATCATGGAACCCGAGGCCTTCCACAGCTCCTGAGGCCCGATGGCGGCGCGAAGCGCGGGCTCCATGTCGAGGGCCGCCGAGAGAGCCTGACGCAGTTTGTAGTTGCCCCTGAAAACCCCGGCGGCGGAGTTGAAGAACGCGAGGCCCTGATTGGCCCCCTGATTGACGGAGACCCTGATGGAGTCGTCCTCCCTGAGCGAGTCGAAAAGATCGCCCAGCATCTGTTCAGCGTAGTCGTAATCGCCCGCCTTGACGCCGTTCAGGCGGGTTCCGGCGTCCGGGACGGGGATGAAGCGGATTTCGTCGAAAATGGCCTCTCTCTTCCCCGCGTATCCGTCCGCGGGCTCGGTCCTCGAGGCATAGCCCTCGTATCGGGCGAGGCTGATGTAGCGCCCGACGTTGCGCTCGGCGAACCTGTAGGGTCCCGTTCCGATATATTTGGAGGGATCGATGGGGGTCCTGTCCGCGCCTTCAATGACCTCTTTCGGGTAGATGACGGGCCCGCCGTTGATGAAGGCGAGAAGGTTTTTCCACGGCGCGAAAGGCGCTCTGAACGTCAGAGTCAGCTCCAGCTTGCCCGTGGCCTCGATTTTCTCCAGGTTGTTGAAGAGAATGGGACCGCGGGAGCCGTACTCGCCCCATCTCTTCAGCGACGCCAGAGCGTCTTCGGCGTCGAAATCCGATCCGTCGTGAAATTTGACGCCCTCCCGCAGGCGCAGGACGACGGTCTTCCCCGCGTCGCGAATCTCCTCGTCCTTCACCAGCATCGGGACGGGGCTGTATTTCGAGTCGAACGCGTAAAGCCCCTCGAAAACGTGCTGCGCGATCGTCGTCGCGAGGTCGGAGGTGACCACATGCTGGTCCAGCGTCGGAGGCTCGTCGATGACCGCGACCCGAATGACTCCGGCGGCGCAGGCCGCGCCCGCGAATACCGTCGTGAGGAGCACCAGAACCGAAAGCGACAAAATATTTCTCTTCATTATACTTCTCTTCATTTTCTTCATTTTCTTCATTTTCTTCATGAAATTTTCACCTCGTATCCCGAATTTTTGGAAAAATCGATGCCCGAATGCCCGCGCGCCAAAATTTTTGCTTTTTGCTGCCTGCTTTTGTCGAACATCACCTCCCCCGGGGAGGAGCGATAAGAACCTCCCCCGGTCCCACGCCCGCGTCGTCGGGGAGCTCTCTGTAATCCGCGGCGTCCCGCGCCCCAAAGTCCCACACGACGTCTCCGCCCCGGAGCGTCATCTCGCACTCCAGACGTTCGCTCCCGAGGACGCGTCCGCCGACGGTGTCCTTAAAGCCGAACCTTCCCTTCCGGATTCCCCACAGGGCAATATCCGCGTCCGAGCCGATCGACAGGGTTCCCAGCTCCGGATGCCCGATCATGGAGGCGGGCCGATGCGTCGAACGGAGTATCGCCTCATGAAGCGGCATACCGAGCGCCATGCACTTCGAGAGCGTGGTCGCCATGTCCATCATGGCCCCGTTCATGCTGAGGACGTGCAGGTCCGTCGAGATGGAGTCCGGGTAAAAACCATGCCGGATCGCCGGGGCGGCGTTGCGGAACAGAAAGCTACCCCCGCCGTGCCCGAGGTCGAACAGCACTCCCCGTTCACGCGCCTGCCGCAGGTACGGATACAGGACGCCCGCCTCGTCAGCGACGGGGACGGGGCCGCGGAAGCAGTGCGTGCTGATGTCGCCGGGGCGAAGTTTTTCCGTAACGAGCCGCCAGTAGGGGCGTTCTTCGACAAACCAGCCGAAGTCGGCCATCACCGGAAGCTCCGCGATGCCGCCGGCCTCGAGGGTTCGATCAACGGAAATCCAGTCATGACCCTGATAATGCGCCGTTTTGATCGCGACAACGACGTCGCGGTGTTTTTGGGCCACCTTCGCGGCCTCCGCCGGGTCGAGGTCCGGGACGTACTGCTCCGCGGCCTCGCCGGCCATGCCGTAGCCGGCGATGTTCAGCATGGAAAAAACCCGCGTCTTTGCCCTGTCGATGACGGTCGTCCTGAAAAAATCGAAGTTGCGCCATCCCGCGCTTCCGGCGTCGACCATGGTCGTGACGCCGGACCTGAAGCTGAAATGGTCCGGGTAAACGCTCTGGTCCCCCGCCCAGGCCTCCGGATTGCCCCCCGTCGCGAACAGGTGAACGTGGATATCGACCAGACCGGGCGTCGCCAAAAGCCCGTCGGCGTCGATGACCTTCGTCTCCGGCGGGAAGGGGAGGTCTTTGCCGACGGCGGCGATCCGCCCGTTCGAGACCCGCAGGTCCATGACGCCGTCGACGCCGTTCGCGGGGTCGAGGACATGCCCTCCGCGAAGAATCAGGTCTTTGGAATGACTCTCGATGCCGCTCATCTTTGGGCGCACTCCCCTTTCATCTCTATTTCTTTTTCTATTTCCCCGACGCGCTGCGTTATGGCGTCAAATTCCCCGTCTCTGAGGGTCATGGGGTTGATAAAGACCCCGTCTTCCCCGGCCGCGACGGAAAAAATAGAGGGATCCCCGTCCGCGAAGCGCCTCAGCACATGGGCCGAGACGGTCCCGGAGAGGCCGCTGAAACCCCTGAAACGCACGATGGCCTGGGGCATCGGCTGACCGGCCTCGTTGGGGTACACCCGCTGCACGGAGACGTTCCTGCTGCCGCGAAACGCGCGATCGAGCGCGGCGATCCGCTCTTCGGCCCAGGAGGCGCGCGCGTCGTGATCCATGGCGACGTACTCCTCCACCGCGGACCAGAGCCCCACGATCTCCTCGCGTCCCACCTTGAACATGCGCCCGACGCCATACGTCGGAAACGCCGTGGCTTCGACCCGCTCCATGAATTCACGGCATCCGACGACGAGGCCGCTGGCCTGGGGTCCGCGGAGGTCCTTACCGCCGCTGAAGATGCAGGCGGACGCCCCCTGTCCCGTTATGTTCCACAGGTTCTCCACGGGCGGGACCTGCGCCGCGGCGTCCACGACGACGGGCACTCCGTATTTTTTTGCCGTCTCCACGGTCTGCCTGAAGTCGAGGGCTCCGGAGGATATCCAGCCTCCGGGCGGCATGAAAAAATAATAGACGGCGACGGTGTTCTCGGTGATGGCAAGCTCCAGATCCTTTGCCGTCGTCGGCAGAATGGAGTTCGGGTAGCCGATCTCGACGAGTTTGACGCCCAGCAGCCTCAGCGCGTGGTCGTAGGGGTTCCGGTGCGCCCTGTGGATCACGATCTCGCACTTCGCCGTCTGCTCCGGCGTCAGGGAGGCGTGAGGCCGTCCCCAGCGCCGCGCGATCGCGGCGGCCCCCGTGATGTGCAGGGCGCAGGCGGCCCCGTTCGTGACGTATGCCGCCTCGTTTTTCGTAATGACCGCCAGGCGCTCGTGAACCCTGGTTTGCAGGTCTTTGAGGACGACGTGACTGCGCGCCGCGGACGCCATCGCCGCAAGGGTCCGCTCGCTCATCCGGGAGCCTCCGACCATGGTGTAGGTCCCCGCGGCGTTGATGACCTTTTTCACCCCCAGTTCCGCGTAGACGTCTCGTGCTTCGCCCTCGCGTTTTTCCATTGTTACATCCGCGTTCATCTTCCTATCGCCCCACTCCGATAAAGACTTAAGACAAAAACCATGGGGCTCTGCCCCATACCCCGCAGGGGACTCAGTCCCCTGACCCCGTTATTTATTTTTTTTTTTTTCTTATTCTGATGACATTCATAAAAATATTGCTGCGCCTGAAGTGTGGCGCTTCTTCGAGCGTCACGCCGTTATCCGTTTGCTTCGTCCAGGTAGGAATAAAGGGTAAATTTCGAGATGTTGAAAAAATTACAGATACGATTGCCCGCCTTGCTGATGAGCAGAGCGCCCTTGCTGTCGAGGTATTTGACGGCGCGGACTTTTTCTTCACGGCTCATGCACGCTACGGGTTTGCCTATTTCCTCCTGCGCCCTCTGAAGAAAAACGTCCAGCAGTTCGTTGACGTCGTTGACGAAAAATTCTTCCTCGCGGGGCACGTTGTTCGCCGTCAGCTCCCGAATGGCGTTTTCCGCCAGCATCAGGCCCGATATGTCCATGTTGACGCACAGGCACCCGATGACCCTGCCTTCCGGGTTGCGGACGTAGACGGACGAGGAGCGGAGGACGTTGCCCTCGCGGCTGTTGGTGAGGTACCCGTACCTGTCGCCGGAAGCGCCGCGAAGCACCTCGAGCCCCAGGTTGCTGCCGCAGTCGCCCACCCTGCGTCCCGTAACGTGCCCGTTTTCGATCATGACGATGGTGCTTCCGTAGTCTCCCGTCAGGTCGTGAAGCACGATCTCGCATCGGCTGCCGAACAAGGCCGCAATGCCCTTCATCAGAGACCCGAAAAACGCAATTTCGTCCCGAACGTTCTCCACAGAGCCATCTCCATTTTTTTTAGATCATCTTAATTTTTTGTTTGTTATTGATGATTATAAAGCGTCAAACAATAGTGTCAAGTAAAGGGGGCGAATCTCCAAGTTACAGATAAAAAAAATAACACCTCGCATTGGATTTTTTAAATTTCCCTATTGACAGATGAAAATCTTTATGATTGAATAACGTCAGCATCACTGCAGTGCGGAGATAATCTGCAGCTTTCACGTAAGAAATGTAACTCAACCCTGTTTTGTTACATTCCTGCCTGCGAAAATGTACCCTCTTTTGTTTTGTAAACTTTCTCGTTCACGGGACCTTGAGCCCGTCATAGAGCCTCTCCCAACGCCGCTTCTCATCCTGAAAATCTAAAAAATAAACTTCTCCCCGATTTTCCAAACCCTTATCCTG
>JAISSA010000073.1 GCA_031273365.1 Synergistaceae bacterium | reverse complement strand
CGCTCCCCGTCTTTTCCCGTTCGCGCAGGACGCGGCGAAGCACCTTGCCCATTCCCGAGAGCGGCAGGCTGTCCACGAACTCCACCCTGCGGGGAACTTTATAGTGCGCCAGTTGTTCCTTACAATAGCGGATGATCTCGGACTCCTCGACGTCCGTTCCCGGTTTCTTCTGAATCCAGGCTTTCGGGACCTCCCCGCTGGTCGCATTGGGAATTCCGACCACGACGGCGGCCTGCACCGCCGGGTGGCCCTGCAAAACGGCCTCGACCTCCTGCGGGTAGACGTTGAACCCGCCGACGATGATGATGTCCGTCACCCGGTCCAGAATGCGGATGAAGCCGTCCTCGATACGAACGTAGTCCCCCGTGTTGAACCATCCCTCGTCGAAGCGCTTTCTGTCGCTCTCCGCGACGCGGAAATAACCGCCGGCCACGGAGGGGCCCCGCACCCACAAAACGCCCTCGTCGCCCTCCATGGGGTTCCCGTCCTCATCCCGGAGCCGCCATTCGTAACCATCCAGAAACTCGCCTACCGTCCCCAGCCTGCGGCGCGCGAGGCTGCGATTGAACGCGACGACGGGGGAACATTCCGTGAGTCCGTAACCCTCCTGAACGCCGACGCCCAGCAGCGCCTGCGCCCTGGAGTCCATGCGGACGTTGAACCGGTCGCCGCCGGTGATGAGCAGCTTGATGCCCGCGGGGCGCGGCGCGCCCTTTTCGATGAGCGCCAGCAGAAAATTCAGCATGGTGGGGACAAGGATCACGACGTTGACAGGAGCCCCGATAATGGCCTCGAGCGTGTGCCCCGGCGGCATGAAGCTCGGCACGATCGCCTGAGCGCCTCTCAGAATCAGGGGCAGAAGGTACCCGGTCATGTACCCGAAAGCATGGAAGTTCGGCAGAACGTTCAGCAGGACGTCCCCCTCCTTCAGGTCTTCCAGAGACCGTATGGAGGCCCGGCAGTTGTCCAGAAAGGCGGAGTGCGTGACCGGCACGGCCTTGGGCGCGCCGGTCGTCCCCGACGTCGAAAAGATCACCGCGATGTCGCGGCTCTCCGCGGCGGTCGTCCGCCCCCGAAATTCGGTCAGCGGCCCCATAAGGGGACAGGACAGGTGAGTCCACCCCTTTTCGTCCAGCGCAGCGCCGATCTCCCGGCGAATCTCCTCGGACAGCACGACCGCAAAGGGCTCGAGCAGCGAAAGGGTCGCCGTCAGAGAGGGAACGCCGGATTTGACGTTAAGCGGACAAAACGAACCGCCGAGCCGCCACACGGCAAGCGACAGGGCGGCAACCACGGGGCAGTTCGGCATCAGGACGGCAAGACGCTGCCCCTCGGAAAAACCCGAAGCGCGCAGCGTCGCCTCGCACGCGTCGGTCATCTCCTTCAAAAAGGCCTGATCGTACCACTTTCCTTCCCACCAGAAACATCTGCGCTCCGGTGACGTCTCGAGCTCCCTTCCGATCACGGCATTCAGTCTTTCAGTCAATAATCTCACTCCTTAAGAGAGTAAACGTAAGGAACTGATAAAATCGCCCCCCGCCGCGGGAGCCCAGTGCCCCCATGGCACCCGAAACACACCGCTTACTGCTGCTCCCTTCCGGGCCTGACAGGGTTCACGGGGCTTCGCCGCATGGGACTGAGCCCCCGCGTCGGGGGGCGAAGGCAAAACGGAAAAATACAATGCCTGTTCAAGCCTCAAACGCCCGACTGCGTCATGACAGGGACTGAAACATCCAATCAGGGGTTCCAGGGGGGCCAGCGAGGCCCAAGGCCGAGCGAGCTCCGCCCCCATGGGCTTGAACGGTTACAAAGTATACAGGAAGAACGACCCTTTGTAAACGTTCAGGCTCAGGGAGGGGCGGAACGTTCAGGCCATAAATTCTTTTACGTCGTCTCCGCCAAAGAACGTAGACATTTATGGAGGGTTTGTGTAATATGAAAACGCAAAGCTTTAGGTAGCTTGATTTTTCCGCTTTTACAGAACCTTAATCGTTACAGGTTGTAGATTTGTTCTAATCTCTGAAGTGCAAAATTTATTATTGATATTTACAATTTCATAATTTTTTACAAATTCATTGACGAAGGAGGATGAATGCTGGTGGACCTGACGAAATTCAGGGATCGGGCGCAGGGATTATCGGACGACATTGTGAGGTGGCGAAGGGATCTTCATCGAATTCCGGAGACGGGAATACACACGCCGAAGACCGAGGACTACATCTGCGGGGAGCTCGACAAAATGGGCATCCCGTACCGCAGGGACGTGGGAAAGAACGGTTGCACGGGTGTGGTGGCGATGATCGAGGGGAAGGGCACGGGCAAAGTGTTTGCGATCAGGGCGGACTGCGATGGGCTTCCGATCGTGGAGGAGACGGGGTTGCCCTTTGCGTCGACCAACGGCAACATGCACGCCTGCGGGCACGACGCGCACAGCGCGATAGCCCTGGGCACGGCAAAAATCATCAAAGAGAACGCGGACAGCCTGGAGGGGCGCGTCAGGCTCATTTTCCAGCCCGGCGAGGAGGGCAATCCGGAGGGGCCCGGCGGCGCCAGACGGATGGTGGACGACGGGGCGATGGACAATCCCCGCGTCGACGCCATTGTGGGGCTGCACGTGGGAATGCTGGGCGGGTCGAAGGTCGGTGAAATATGTTTCCGCAGGGAGGCTCTGATGGCCTGCATGGACCGATTCGAGATCACGGTGAAGGGCGTCGGCAGCCATGGCTCCGCCCCGCAGAACTCCGTCGATCCCATCATGATCGCGGCGGAGATCATCACGACGATCCAGACCATCATCAGCCGGGAGATTCCGCCCCTGACGCCGGCGGTCATCTCCTTTGGCTCCATCCACGCCGGAAGCGCCTTCAACATCATTCCGTCGGAATGCCGTCTGTCCGGGACGATCAGAGCCCTGAAAAACGAGGTTCGCAAAAAACTGGCGGACCGCATCGGCGAGGTCGCAAAAGCCGTGGCGGAGGGGATGCGTGGATCGGTGGAGTACGATTTCAACTGGGACGGCCCCCCGCCGGTCGTCAACAACCCCGAGGTGAGCGAGGAGTTCAGGCGCGTCGCCGAGCGCCTCTTCCCCGGCGATGTCCTCGAGATGCCCGAGCCCGTCATGGGTGGAGAGGATATGGCGTTCTTCCTGGAGAAAGCTCCGGGGACCTACTTCTTTCTCAACACCTGCGACCCGGCAAGACACAAAGTCTATCATCACAACTCGAAATTCGACTTCGACGAAAGCCCTCTCTGGCGGGGCGCGGCGATTATGAGCGCCATGGCCTTCCAGTGGCTGTCGGACCATAAATAAGGAGAGGATTCGGTATGAACGCTGAAATATTGAAGGTTGCAAACGAGACGGGCCTCTGGCTGATCTCGATGGCGATCGTCCTCATCGTGCTGTCTCAGTCCCTGCTGTATTCGTGGCTGTCGTTCAAAGTCGCCGATAAACTGTCGTTTCCGCGCGAGAAGTGCAGGGAAGCGTTCAGGGTGGGGCTTGTGTCCGCAATAGGGCCCTCTATCGCGATATTCATCGTGATGGTCGGCATGATGTCGGTGGTCGGCACCCCGATCACGTGGCTGCGCCTCGCGGTCATCGGTGCTGCCCCGACGGAGCTGACGGCGGCCACGATAGGCGCTCAGGCCGCGGGCGTCGAGTTCGGATCACCGAACTACGACCTGTCCACTCTGGCGACTTCCTTCTGGACGATGGCCATCAACGGGACCGGCTGGCTGCTGCTCACCGCGCTGTTTACCCACAAACTCGAGGATATCCGGCTCAAAGTGGGCGCCGGCGACGCGAAGTGGATCGCCGTGCTCTCCATCGCGGCGGCGCTGGGCTGTTTCGGCTACCTCAACTCCAACACCATCGTCGGAGCCATCAGAAACATACAGAGGGCCGTCCCAAAAGCGAGCGGACCCATTTACGCCACGATCGCCGGGATGGTCGGCATGATCGTGATCTCCAGAATCGCTCAAAAAGTGAAGTGGATGCGGGAGTACAGTCTTGGCCTGGCCATGCTGTTTGGCATGATCGTGGCCGTGGTGATGGCATAGCCATGCCTGTGCGGAAAAGGAGTGAATGCGATGTCGTCGATTGACGCTGCGGAATTCAATAAAATTTGGAAGGGTCCGGTCATCCGGATCGGGATCATCACGGTTATCGTGCCGACGTTCATGTGTTTCCTGCCCAGTCTTTACCTGTACATGGTTCACGGGGTGTTCCCGAGCTTCGAAGTGGCGATGAAGGCGTGGGGGATGGTGGCGGCGACGTTTGGCGCGTTTTACGTGGTGGAGCCGATCTCGTATTACCCGATACTGGGTCTGACGGGAACGTATATTTCCTTTCTGAGCGGCAACATCAGCAATCTGAGGGTGCCCTGCGCCGCGGTCGCGCAGGACGTTGTGGGTACGGAACCGGGAACCCCCGAGAGCGAGATCGTCGCGACCCTCGGGCTGGCGGGTTCGGTGGTCACCAACCTGTTTTTTGTCTCTCTCGCCGCCGTGGCGGGGGCCATAATCCTGGAGGCCCTTCCGACGGCGCTTCAAAACGCCTTTAAAAGCTACACGGTTCCGGCCATCTTTGGAGCCATGCTGGGGCAGTTCGGGGTGAAGATGCCGATACTGGTGCCCGTGTGCCTGATCATCCCCCTGTTTCTGCTCTACGTCGCTCCGCGGATCGGTTTGGCCGCCCTCTCCGCGCCGTGGATCGTGATCGTGGCGTCCATCTTCGGCACGATATTGATATCCCGCGCCTTCTTTAAAATGAAGCTGGTGGGATAACCCCGCCCGCGAAAATTTCAGAAAAAGGCCCTGCAGACGGGGGCTCTCTCCGACGGAGAAGGCCCCCGTCTCTTTTCGTCGATGCCGCCAACCGCTCAGAGTCAGAGGGACAGGAGCTCGGCGAGCACGTCAACTACTCTCACCCCCGACATCCTTAGAGCTGTTGCCGATATTCCACAGCTTTTGAGGACAACGCTTCCAGGTCAGCTCCTTCAGGTTAGCCCATCACCTTCTGCCCCTATCATGGCGTAATACAGAAAATCCGTTCAAAATCGATATCGAAATCCCGGGAAATAGTTCTGAAGAGGCTCCTTTTGCCAGTCCGCTCCGGTCCCGTTCACACAGATTTTGGTTATTGCCTTTTTAGCGCAGGAGTAATATAATCACTGCTGTCAACTTAAGGGGATGAACTAAACCACCGCCTTTTTTGCCATATGAAAACGCTTCCTGCGTGGAAGTTTTCGAACCGGTGATCGATCAGGTATAACTGATAAAGGATGTT
>JAISSA010000063.1 GCA_031273365.1 Synergistaceae bacterium | reverse complement strand
GATGGGACCTTTATCGAAAGGGAGAAGCTCAACGTCGCCGTGCTGAAGGTCATTGACGTGCAAAGCGGCTACAGCCTCTGCAACGTCGCCGCGGAGGGCGGCAAAGCAGACCTGATTCGGCGCGGGGATAAAATCGAACCCATCGAGAGTAAAAGGGCCAAGGCGATCGCTAAGAACCCTGGTTTTATAACGGAACGCCCAAGATCCGGCAGAGGTTTGTTTGAAGGTGAGATTCCCGTTGTTCCAGCGCTGGACCCGGTGGATCCGCCGGACCCACCGGACCCGGTGGACGACGAGCCGGACATCGACGAAAAACCACGCCTCGTGGCAACCACCGTGCGCATGAGCCCGCCAAAGGTTTTCGAGAACAAATCGACCGACCCCGCAAAGGTTGTGGGGACCTATCCCCTTCCCTTCGGCGAGGTAAACACCCGGCGGATCGCACATATCAACGCCAGAAAACTCAACAACAGGAAAGCCTATGAGAAATACAGCGAGCTGGCGGAGTCCTACAGCGGCGACTACCTCGCGGCCTACCGGGCGGGGGAGACCGCGCTAAAATTGGGAAATAAAAACGACGCCCGCGCCTGGTACGACCGGGCACTGGCGATCAATCCCAACTACGAGCCCGCGCAGAAGGCGCGGAAAAAGCTCAAGTAGGGTTTTCGATACGCAAACGCGATGAGGGGGTGGAGTGATTGAAGCGCTGTCCAGGCTGTATGAGGGAAAACGTCGCCGTGTTTCCCTGCGAATATTGCGGCTGGAGCGACGCGGGAGAGGTATTCGCGCACCACATCCGCCCCGGTACCATTCTGCAGGAGCGTTACACCATCGGCAAGGTGCTCGGGCAGGGCGGGTTTGGGATCACTTATCTGGGTTGGGACGAGGTTCTCAGCGTGAAGGTCGCGATCAAGGAGTATTTCCCGCTCTCCCTGGTCACGCGCAATCCCGACACGATGAAAATCAGTTTCGCCGGCGCGGAGGCGCGCGAGGATTTCGACTACGGCATCGAGAAATTTTTGGAAGAAGCCCGCATCCTCGCTTCTTTTGCGCATTCGCCCAACATCGTTTCAACCAAAGACTTCTTCAGGGAAGAGGCGCTGGCCTACATGGTCATGGAGTACGTCGAGGGGACGGATTTCAGGCGATATCTGGCCGATCGCGGCGGAACCATCCCGTGGGAGCAGGCCCAAAGCGTGATCATGCACGTCGCCGACGCGCTGAAAGACGTCCACGCCCAGGGCTTTCTGCACCGTGACATCAGCCCGGACAATATCTTCATCACGAACAGAGGGCAGATTAAAGTCCTCGACTTCGGCTCCGCCCGGTTCGCGTTCGGGTCGCAGAACAAAAGCCTTTCCGTGATCCTGAAGCCCGGTTACGCCCCCGTCGAGCAATACCAGACCCGGGGGCATCAGGGGCCGTGGACGGACGTGTATTCGCTGGGGGCGACGCTGTATCGATGCGTCGTCGGCTCTCTTCCGCCGGAGTCCCTGAGCAGGTACGACGACGACAAACTGAAGCCTCCGTCGGCGCTGGGCATCGTCGTTCCGCCGACCTTCGAGGCTGCGCTCATAAAGGCGCTCGCGGTGAGAGCGAAAGATCGTTTTCAGTCCGTCCAGGATTTTCAGACCGCCCTCCTGGGGCGTTTGCCGGAAACGTCGACCATCGCTTACACCGGTTCGATTGGGGTGGGCGGGGGAATTCTTCGCTCCGAGAGACGCGTCGGAGGAGGCCGGAGATTTTTCCCGTTTTCGCTCTCGAACATCCTGATTGCGGTGCTGTGCCTGTTGGGCGTCGTCGCGGCGTCTTTCCTGTTTCTGCCGGAGAATCCGCAAGCCGAACCGCCTGCCCCCTCGGCAGAGATCCCGAAGGCCGAGATTCCAAAGGTGGAGACGCCAAAAGCCGAAGCCCCGAGAGCCGAGACGTCCAAAACCGAGGCTCCGAAGGCGGCGACGCCAAAGCTGGAGGTTCCGAAAGCAGAGCCGCCCAAGGCCGAGCCGCCAAAAGCTGAAATTCTGAAGGCGGAGACACCCAAAACCGAGGCTCCGAAGGCCGAACCGCCAAAGGTGGAGGTTTCGAAGGCGGCGACGCCAAAAGCTGAAATTCTGAAGGCGGAGACACCCAAAGCCGAGGTTCCGAAGGCGGCGACGCCAGAGGCCGAAACGCCAAAAGCTGAAATTCTGAAGGCAGAGACGCCAAAGGCGGAGGTTCCGAAAGCCGAACCGCCCAAAACCGAGATTCCGAAGGCGGCGACGCCAGAGGCCGAACCGCCCAAAGCCGAAATTTCGAAGGCCGAAATTCTGAAGGCCGAGACGCCTGAAACCGAGGTTCCGGAGACGGAGCCGCCGGAGGCCGAAGTTCTGAAGGCCGAAACGCCGGAGGTCGAACAGGACCCCGCTGAACTTTTTTCCATGGGGAATGCCTGTCGGAACGAAAAGAATTATGAGAAGGCCGTGGAGTTCTACGGGAGGGCGGCGGAGCTGGGTCATGTCGAGGCGATGACGACGCTGGGTTTCATGTACGAACAGGGCACGGAAATCGAAAAGAACGTGAGCAAGGCCGTCGAATGGTACGAAAAGGCCGCGAATCACGGTGAAAAGGGAATCGAGCTGCATCTCGCCAGAATCTATTACAACGGCTTCGGCGTTCCAAGGAACTACAAGAAAGCGTCGGAATTCCTGGAGAACGCGGCGAACGCCGGAAACGTCGAGGGGCAGTACATGCTGGGCGTGATGCTGGAGTCCGGCGGGAACGGGCTCCAGCGGGATACCGCTAAAGCCGTTCACTACCTCACGAAACCGGCGGAGGCCCAATATCGCGACTCGCGGGCGAGGCTCGAAGAGTTGAAAAGAAAAAAGAACTGAAAAAATCTTTTTCAAAACCAATGTCCACAACTTGAGCAAAACCGCGGGGCTCCGCCCCACACCCCGCAGGGGACGAGTCCCCTGACCCCGTCAATTTTTCTTCAGGTTGCTGACATTGGTTTCAAAACACTCACTTCCGAAAGGGACGATGCACCATGCCAATGATTCGTTGCAATCAGGGACACTTTTATGACAATGAGAAACACAGCTCCTGCCCGTGGTGCGGCGTGTCCAATATAGACCTGCCCGCCGCGCCGGGCGAAGATTCGCCGAAGGGCGCGAAGACGCAAAACGAGGCCGGAGTCGCGAACGGCCTGAAGCCGGGCATCGACTTCAGTAAAACCTCCAGGGCCGGAGACGTCTCCCTGGGGACCCATGAAGAGCGCACCATCGCCGTCGTGAAAAAGAGGACGGGCATCGATCCGGTGGTCGGCTGGATCGTCTGCGTGGAAGGCCTCGAAAAGGGAAAAGACTACCGCATCCATTCCGAGAAGAACATGATCGGACGCGCCGACAATATGGACATTGTCGTCAAAGACCCCACCATCTCCCGCGAAAATCACGCGTCCATCGTATTTGAGCCCAAGCACAGGGTGTTCCTCATTCAGTCGGGGGACGGCAGAGGGCTGATTTACGTGAACGGAAACGTGATCACCAACGCGCAGAGCATCGCTCCTTACGACCTGATCGAAATGGGCGAAAGCAAATTCCGCTTCCTGCCGTTCTGCGGGGACAAATTCAACTGGGAAGGAGATTCTTCCGTTGAATATTCTAAAGCATAAATTTATTGCGGCGCTTTTTGTCCTGTCGTTTCTGACGGGAGGGTCGCGCGTTTTTGCCGACAACGGCAGGCCGATAGAGGTTCGTCCCGGAAAAGTCGCGGGGGAGTTCGTCAACGTGATTCTCGTGGGACCGGACGGCCAGGAGCTCGCAGAGCAGGATCCCGACGAGCGGGCCTTCGACGGGCCAGTTCCCCGAGAGCGTGAGACGCTCTCACCCGAGCCGGAAAGTCTGAGCAGCCTCTCGTCAGGCGCGGAAATTGCAGAAACTGCGGAGATTGCGGAAATTGAAGAGACGCTTGTCTCCGTGCCGCCGGAGCCGTCCGAGCCGGCAAGTTCGAGCGGCCCTGCGTCAGGCGCGGAGATTGCGGAAATTGCAGAAACTGCGGAAATTGAAGAGACGCTTGCTTCCGCGTCGCCGTCCGAGCCGGAAAAGCATTTGTTATCGGGCGCGAAGGCGGAAGTCAGAGAGGCGTTCGCATCGGAGGGGACCGTCAGCCCCGGTGTGAGCGCTGCCCCCGGGAGCGCGTCCAACGAGTCCCGTTTCGCAGGGGTGAAGGCGTTTTTCAGGGGTTTGTCCCGGACGGAAATCGGGCTTATCGTGAGCGCGATCGTGCTTATCCTTCTGGCGGTGATCATCACAGTCCGAATCCGACGCACGCGGGCCAGGTTGAAACAGGCGAGGATAGAGCAGGAGGCGGCCGCTGCCCGCGCAGCTGCGGAAAGAGCAGCCGCGGCTGCGGCGGCCGCAGCCAGAGCGACCGAGGTCGTGGAGGAGCCAGTTGCGCCGCCGAAGCCGAGAGGTGTAAACCTTTTTCTGACGACGCTGGGGACGACCAACGTCCGGCGCTACACCGTGAACGTTCCGGACAGAATCGAGGTGGGCCGATGGGAGGAGTGCCAGTTCGTCATCACTGACGACCCGTCCATTTCGTCGAGGCACTGCGAGCTGCTGTGGCACTCGGGAACGCTTTCCGTGCGTGACCTTGGCTCCACCAACGGAACGGCACTGAACGGCGTACCCATTAAAGGAGTGCAGGCGCTTGTTCCCGGCGATGTCATCGAGCTGGGGCATACGAGGCTGCGCCTCAGCGAAATCGTCAGGCTGTAAGCGATGGCGGCACTCAGTGTCATACCCCGTAACGCGCAGCATCAGGGAAGGCGGGAGGAACAGCAGGACGCGTTCGCGTTCTCCGACCCCGCAGGCGTGGAAAACGTTCACGCCGGTTTCCTCGCGCTTGTCGCCGACGGGATGGGCGGCATGAGCTTTGGAAAAGAGGCTGCGCAGACCGCGATACGGGCGTTTCTGGACGCCTACGCGGCGAAGGCGAGGGACGAAAGCATCCCCGCCGCTTTGAAACGCGCGGCGCGTCAGGCGAACGGGGCCGTCAGGAACTTCGCGGAAGAGCACGCGGAGGTCGGCGAGACGGGGACGACGCTGGCAGCGGCGGTCATTCACGATGACCTTCTTTACTGGCTTTCCGTCGGGGACAGCCGCATCTACAGGCTCAACGACAACTCGATCACGAAGCTGAACGAGGAACACAACCTGAATAACAAGCTCCGTCGTCTGGCGGATCAGGGGCTTATCGACGAAGAAGAGGCCCTGGACCATCCGCAAAAAGAGGCGCTGACGAGCTATATCGGGATTGAAGATCTGTGGGAGATCGACATGCCGGACAGGCCGCTGAGGCTCCATGCCGGAGATCAGATTATCCTTTGCTCCGACGGCCTGTACAAGGCGCTTTCCGATGCGGAAATTTTTGTCGCGGCGCGCGGAGCTGTCGTGGACAGAACCGTCGTGGACAGAACCGTCGTGGACGGAGCCGTCGTGGACAGAGCCGTCGCGAAGGGCGTCGTCATGGACGGAACCGTCACGGAGGATACGGCGTCCCGCCTCGTGGAAAACGTCATAAGGAAAGAATTTCCGCATCAGGACAACGTGACGGTGGTGACGCTCTCCCTCGAAAAGGGCGGGGAAGAGGCTCGAAAACGGGAGCGGCCGGCGGCTTACGGGCCGGACTGTCGGGACATCATCGTCAGAATCGAGGCCCTGAAGAAAAAGAAGAGGCGTGCGCGGGCCCTGTTGATTGCGTTCGCCGTTGCCGTCCTTGTCGTTGCAGCCGCGGCGGCGTTTCCGGAAGCCCTCGTGGAGTGCCGTCGGTTTTTTCGGGACATGGCGGGCTACTTTCAACATCCCTGAACAGGGTTGTTTTGACTTTTATCCGGGAGGTATGCAAAATGTCCGCGTCTTTACTCTGCGTCACGGGAACCTATAAAGGGCAGAGTTTCCCCATCGACTCGAAAGGCCTCGTCATCGGCAGGGAACCGTCGAGCGCCAATATCATCCTCGGATCGCCATGGGTGTCGCGTTCCCATACCGGCGTCTGCCTGTCCTCGGACGGCAGGGTCTTCATCCGGGACTATGGCTCCATGAACGGCACGCATCTGATCAATAAGGGAGGCAAAAAGAAAATCACAGGCAACGAGTTCGTCTCCGATGGGCAGAGGTTTTCCGTAGGGGCAGGGGACGAGTACATCTTCGAGGTGAGGTGTTCGGCTGCCGCGCCGCGGCAGAACGCGGCAGACGCTCAAAACCCCGCGTCTTTGGTCTGCGTCGCGGGAGCCTGTAAAGGGCAGAGTTTCCCCATCGACGCAAAAGGCCTCGTCATCGGCAGAGAGCCGTCGAGCGCCAGCGTCATCCTCGAATCGCCCTCGGTGTCGCGTTCCCATACCGGCGTTTACCCGTCCGCGGACGGCAGGATCTTCGTCCGGGACTTCGGCTCCACGAACGGCACGCATCTGATCAGCGGCGAGGAAAAAAGAAAAATCGCGGGCGACGAGTTCGTCTCCGACGGCCAGAGGTTTTCCGTAGGGGACGAATACGTCTTCGAGGTGAGGTACGCGAGCGCCGCGCCACGGCAGGATACGGCAAAGTCCCCAAAATTCGCCGGGGAGGCGTGGGCGACGCCCAGGCCACAGCAGGGCACGTCCAACGCCGTTGTGTTTGGGATTGTCGGTTTTCTGGCGGGAATACCTCTGAGTTATTTTTTCCAGTCCCCGCTTGTAAGAATAAAGATGCCTTTCGTCGACTATCTCAAGCTGATTCCCGCAATATTGCTCGGCTCCGGAGGAACGCCCAAGGGAGCAGCGCCCGAGGTACAGGCAATGGGAACCGCGCTGGTGGGAGGTCTCGTGGCCGTTATTGTCGCGACCTGCGTGCTTTGCGCGGCTCTCGCGGCGATGGCGGGATATTATGTCGATCAGTCCAGGAAGAAAAGCAACTGAAGAAACACGTCTGAAATTGCGTCTTTTACGTCGTGTTTTTTATCTCGTGTTCATCAGCTTCGGCGTGCTCGTTCTATTGGCTGTCGCCGTTTTTTACAGGCCGGAGCGCGAACCGTTCGGCGGCGCGTTCGATTTTCGGAACGGCGACGTTGTCTTTATCCGCGGCAGGACGTGGAGAAGTTTTCTGGTGCGTTTCACGGAAGCGTCGAACGATTTTTCCCACGTCGGGATTGTCTGCATCGTGGACGGTTTTCCTTATGTCGTCCACGCGACGCCCGAGGCGGAGACCGTGCGGCTTGAACGCGCGGAGGATTTCCTGTCCCCCGCGAACGTGGATCGCGCCGCCGTGTACCGTCTGGATCGGGAAGCGCTTCGCGCCGAGGCGGCGAGCCGGGAGGCGTGGA